>OMQO01000301.1 GCA_900313275.1 uncultured Bacteroidales bacterium | reverse complement strand
CAACTGAAGAGTAAAATATTAACAATTAAAAAATAAAAACAATTATGGCAGATGTAAAAGCCCTTGCAGAAGAGTTGGTAAACCTTTCTGTAAAAGACGTTCAGGAACTCGCTAAGATCCTCAAGGAAGAGTATGGTATCGAGCCCGCAGCCGCAGCAGTCGTTGTTGCCGCAGACGGTGCAGGTGCCGGTGCAGCCGCAGAGGCAGAGCAGACCGAATTCGATGTTATCCTCACCGCAGCCGGACAGGCCAAGCTCAACGTTATCAAGGTCGTGAAGACCGAGCTCGGACTTGGACTTAAGGAAGCCAAGGATCTCGTTGACGGCGCTCCTTCCACGATCAAGGAGAAAATTTCCAAGGCAGAGGCCGAGGCCCTCAAGGCAGCTCTCGAGGAAGCCGGCGCTGAGGTTGAGATTAAATAAATCCGCCTCTTCCCTGCTGCTTAGGGAACAAACAGGTTTAGAGCCGGGGTTAATAGGCTCTAAACCTTTTTTCCGTCTTTAAAGTTTTTCTCCATATAAACCAAAATATGTCAAAAAAGACAGCCCCAAAGCGCATCAACTTCGCAACTTCTAAAATCCTGGAGTACCCCGACCTTCTGGAGGTGCAGATCAAGTCTTTCAAGGATTTCTTCCAGCTTGAGACCACACCCGAAAACAGAAAGAACGAGGGCCTGTTCCAGGTTTTTCAGGAGATTTTCCCCATCGAGGACACGAGGAACAACTACAAGCTCGAATTCATCGACTATTTTGTAGACCCTCCCAAATACTCGATCGAGGAATGCCTGCAGAGAGGACTCACCTACAACGTTCCCCTGAAGGCAAAGCTCAGGCTCTCCTGTACCGATCCTGAGCACGAGGACTTTGACACAAGGGTCCAGGACGTCTATCTGGGCGACATTCCCTACATGACACCTGGCGGAACCTTCGTCATCAACGGCTCGGAGCGCATCGTCGTGTCCCAGCTGCACCGTTCTCCGGGCGTTTTCTTCGACCAGACCATGCACGCCAACGGCACCAAGCTGTATTCGGCCCGCATCATCCCCTTCAAGGGTTCCTGGATCGAGTTCGCCACGGACATCAACAATGTGATGTACGCCTACATCGACCGCAAGAAGAAGCTGCCCGTGACCACCCTTCTCAGGGCTATCGGATTCAACTCCGACAAGGACATCATCGACATCTTCGACCTGGCGGACGAGGTGGAGAACAATGAGGAAGTCCTGAGGGCCAATGCCGGCCGCAAGCTCGCAGCCAAGGTCCTCAAGACATGGACGGAAGATTTCGAGGATGAAGACACCGGCGAAATCATCCCCATCGAGCGTACCAAGGCCATCGTGGAGCGCGGCGAGATTCTCGACGACGACACCATCGCGGCCATCATGGACACCGAGAGCAAGTCCATACTCCTCCAGAAAGACGAGGCCAACTCCAACGAGTACGCCATCATCTTCAACACCCTCCAGAAAGACCCCACCAACACCGAGCTCGAAGCCGTCAACTACATCTACAAGCAGCTCCGCAACTCGGAGGCTCCCGATGAGAGCACGGCCCGCGACGTCATCGACAAGCTTTTCTTCTCGGAGAAGCGCTACGACCTCGGGGCAGTGGGCCGCTACCGTCTGAACAAGAAGCTCAGCCTGAGCATCGGCCCGGACGTGAGGGTGCTCACCAATACCGACATCATCGAGATCATCAAGTATCTCATCCAGCTCATCAACTCCAAGGCTACTGTCGACGATATCGACCACCTGAGCAACAGGCGCGTCCGCACCGTGGGAGAGCAGCTGGCCAACCAGTTCAGCGTAGGTCTCTCCAGGATGGCCAGAACCATCCGTGAGAGGATGAACGTCCGCGACAGCGAGCAGTTCAATCCTATCGACCTGATCAATGCGAAGACCCTTTCTTCCGTGATCAACTCATTCTTCGGAACGAGCCAGTTGTCCCAGTTCATGGACCAGACCAACCCTCTGGCTGAGATCACGCACAAGCGTCGTCTCTCAGCTCTCGGCCCCGGAGGTCTCTCCAGGGACAGGGCTGGATTCGAGGTCCGAGACGTTCACTACACCCATTACGGACGCCTCTGCCCTATCGAG
>OMQO01000177.1 GCA_900313275.1 uncultured Bacteroidales bacterium | reverse complement strand
GAGTTAAGAGTGCTCATCGCCTTATGGCAAAGAATATCGAAATCGTCTTAATCCTTGTTGTAATGGAAGATGGTCTCTGAGTCAATGGCCTTCGCATTAAGAATGTAAACTTTAGCGAGTCTTAATCCTTGTTGTAATGGAAGATGGTCTCTGAGAGCAACATTGAGAAGATACGCCAAGAGATAGAGGTCTTAATCCTTGTTGTAATGGAAGATGGTCTCTGAGGGCAACTTTGCTTAATTCGCTGATAGTCAAAGAACTGAGAGTGAAAAAATGACAATATTTGCGCATTTCGATCAAAAAAATGTACCTAAATAAGGTCTTTCTTCGTAAAGATAATCAATAAATCAAAGAACTCAAAACATAAAGATAGTAAAAAAAATAATATCGGCTATTAATCCTCAAGCTAGGTTTCGAAGTCTATCCAGAATCGGCCACACTGAAACCAGACATCTACTCATAAAACACCACCCAGTTCGTGGTGTGGCGGCTGGGAAGGTTGAATAGCTCTTGGACGGTCCCGTTGTCTTTGCGGTACCAGGAGTAGTTCCAGCCGGTTCCCATATCGCAGTACATCGCGTTCTTGACTCCCAGTTTCTTGAGCCCGTCCATAAAACTGCCAAAAGGGAGACTCCTCGCGCAATCGACTATGCATAGCTTCCCATCAATGTCGCATAGCGCCCTGTAGCGGTTCTTTTTATCTGGTTTCTGGCAACCCTTGAAGCGTTTCCCTTTGTGGAACAGCATATTCTGGCAGAATCCCATTCCTCCTTGCTTGGCGGCGGTTCTGAGGGGCGGCTCGGAGTTCTTGTGGGAATAATTGTCGAAGTGCCATCCACTTTTGCGACTCCAAGTGAACACACCATTGTTAACCCCGCATTTGTAACCGGAATAGAAGGTCCCGGAAGAGACGTGATGACCGGCTATATTGGAATGCTTGAACTCTTTCAGCAGCTCACCGGTGAACGAGGCGGCGCAGACGAAAATGACATCTTCCTCGCTCTTTGATGGCATTGTCTCCGTCACAAGGTCGATCCTGTCAAAGTGTGGGTAATATACCGTCAGGCTGTCGTGATTCTCGACAGTGACGCGTTTGACCTGCCCCGCGGCGGGGATTCCGCAGATGCACAGGAATAAAAGGCCGGCGATTAAACTGATACTCGTTCGCATTTGCCTGCAAAGATAAATGTTTTTCATGGTATGAAATACCAGGTTTGATGTAGTGGGACATAACCAACATGAGGCGAACATACTGTTCGCGGTCCGGGACTATTTTCGCGGCCAGTAAGAATAAACAACAGTTAATGAATATTTTTAATAAATAAATGTGAATATTACACAAAGCGGTGAAATATTCTTGTGGTATCGAGGTATAATGGGATAAAACACGTATTGGCTCATGAAAACATATCACTTGACATTCAATCTTGAGGCTGACGGAGCTTGGTACATCGAGTTCCCGGGTTACCCGTTAGCTCACCACAACCTTATGATGGTGGCTGGGGCCGACGGCCTCTGCCAGTATATCGCCGAGAAGGAAGGACATCCTGAGAAGGCTGTCGTGGATGTGACTACCGGCAGCAACTTCCTTCAGTCCCGCATGCCCGACATAACTATGGAGCGTTTTAAAATGGGATATGGCGCTTCCTACTATAATTCAACCCCCGATGGGTCTGAGCCCGTGATCGAGCGTAACGGAGTTCAGGTGGAGGTGTCGGAAGCTTGGCTATGTCCGGTCACCCTGCTGGTGCTGCACCGCTATCCGGAGCGGATCAATATCTATATTCCCGAGAAAGAATCTAAAACAGAATGAGTTATGGAAATAGCATTGATAGTTTCAATCACTGTTGCGATCGTGTTCGCCGCCCTTTTCTTCGATGAGCGTGGAACGGTGAAGGAATACACTGACGAGAACAAGTCCCAAAGAGCCGAGATCAGCAGGCTAAAAGACACGGCACAGGAGACACCCGGGGAGGCGCTTATGTCAATGCCACCTGTGGACGACCAGGATCTTTGGGATCTGACCCCTGACCTTGTAGCCGACGTGGTGAGGTACAACGGTTATGTCCCTGACAAGAAGGAAGACGCCGTGTTCTTTATGGTTCAGGGTGAGCGTTACTTTGTGCCTACCGACATGTTGCCGTGCGTCGCCATCATGAAACGGTTCGACATCAGTGAGGGCGATTATGACATAGCACTTATGCAGGAGGCGGCCAGAAAGACTACCGAATCCAGATTCATGGGGAAGTCCTGTGTCTCCGAAGACAGGAAAACATTGATCTTTTTCACAGCGTCCCTCGAGCCCAAATACGGCCATTTCCGTGATGTGTTCAATGATATGGTGTCCGTCGTCAATGACATGGAGAACCTGTTAGGCGAGACTTACAACAAGTTGTTGAATGACAAGGGAGATATGAAGAAACTGGAGGCTAATGGCATCCCTCTCGAAGCGATGGATATGCGTGAAGGGAAGATAGTATCATAAATGATTGTGCGGCGATAACGGCCCGTCGCCGTGAGGCGTGAAAGGCGGCAGGCGGGCCCGGCCGCGCCTGATATATTATTTAAGTAAACAATTGAAAACCCTTTAAAATAAAAGTATTATGGAAAAGAATAACGAAATCAAAAAGATCACAGTACACAACCTTTTGATCCTCGACGAGAGTGGATCTATGCAAGCGATTTACAATGCCGCCCTCACTGGGGCCAACGAGACCATCCAGACTATCAGATCGGCGGGAGAGGAGCATCCCGATCAGGATCACCATTTCACTTTCGTGACCTTCAACACGGCTGGCCAATGGGTGAAGACCGTTTTCGATGACGTTCCAATCGCCGAGGTTCGTGACCTCAACCCGAATGATTATCGCCCGAATGCGTCCACTCCTCTTTACGATGCCATGGGCAAGGCGATCACCACCCTCGAGAAGAAGGTGGCGGAAGGGGACAGTGTGCTTGTCACAGTCATAACCGATGGGTTTGAGAACGCCTCCATGGAATATTCCGGAGCCGCAGTCAAGGCCATGGTTGACCGTCTTCGCGAGAAAGGATGGACCTTCGCATACATCGGCGCGAACCAGGATTCTGTGGAAGTCGCCAAGGGACTCGGGATCCATAACGCGCTGGATTTTCGCTCTGATGAGAAGGGAACCATCGAAATGTGGGAAAAACACCGCTTTGCGAGCGAGAGACACTTCAGCAGGATAAACGTGCGTGAGAAGCAAGAATCTTTCGAGGATTTCTTCAAAGAGGACGAGAAAGAGAAGAAGTGATATGAGGTTTTTCACTCAGGAGTAGGCCATCGACCTGGGCACGCGGTGAACCTGGAGAATGTCTCACTTCCGGAATCGTTCTGGAAAGTTCTTCGGGACATGGAGAGGTTGGAAACCCTATAACCCCAGCTGCGAGAGGAAGTGATTGAAAATGGATGGTTTGCAGAGGAGGGGAAAGACGAGGCCATAGACGGCTCCCCAGAAGTGAGCGGTGTGGCCAATGTTGTCCGTGCCGCGCTTAGCCATGTACCAGCAGTACAGAAGATACAGTGGGGCGAAGATATACCCCGGAACCGGAATGGGGATCATGAAAATGTATATGCCCATCTTAGGCTCGAAAAGGATCGATGCGAAGAGGACGGCAGAAACTGCCCCTGAGGCACCTAAGGCGTTGTAGTAGGGATTGTCTTTGTTTTTGAATAGGTCTCCGGCGGTCGAAACGGCAATCGCGCTCACGTAAAAGACAGCGAAAAGGATCGCTCCAGTTTGGGTCCCGAAGGCGTAAGAGAAATAGTTCTCCACGACCGGCCCGAAGAAGTAAAGTGTGAGCATGTTGAAGATCAAGTGGCCCCAGCCGGCATGCACGAGCCCATAGGACAGCATCCGATGCCACTGCCCCCTGTGCCAAACTTGATAAGCGTTGAACACCCATTTGCTGACATCCATTGTCCCTGTGAAGCAAAGGATGCTCACTCCGACTGTGACGAGTATGATAATCAGATTGACCATAACAGCGCGAAGTTACGATATTTTGCTATTCTAAGGAATAATTGTTATAATTGCTGAACATAAACCTCGGACCGCATAGAAAGTTCCTGTTTTGCATGAAGCCTTCGGGCTTTGGTTCTACTTTCCGCGGTCCTTTTTTTTGATTATGCATCCTTTACTTATAAAATTCTTCAAGGCGGCCACCACTTCATCCAAAGCGGTGAAAGAGCCGGAAGCCCTTCAGACAGAGGCTCTTAAAAGAGGCTTTATCATCAATCCCGACGTTTTGAACGAGGATGTCGCGGCATTCATCAAGACTGAGTCCATAGATCCCAACTCCACCTTCTACAAGACATGGGACGATGTGGTCTCGAAAGACCGCTGGGAGCTTTTCCTCGATCAGGTGGCCCACTATGCCTCTACTTATGGCACCGGGTACACTAT
>OMQO01000010.1 GCA_900313275.1 uncultured Bacteroidales bacterium | reverse complement strand
AAGGCTCGGCATAGCTGCCCTGATGCTTGCTCATGTATTTGTCTTTGTGGAGATAATCCATGAAACGGTCACGGTCGCTGGCGCTGACAAAACGGAACTTGTTGGAAGCCACGTCCTCGTCAGTAGGAATATAAATGGCGTCATAGGCGTAACCATCACCATTCATATCGTTGGTGAGCATATAGGACTCTTTGTATCCACCCTTCCATGTCTCATAAATGAAATCGAAGTGGTTACCACTCTTGTCGCTGAGGTCGAGAGCGGCCACAACACGGTCAGGAGTCACGTACTGGGAGTTGTGAAGCTTGATGTAGTTCGGACCCTCGGACGTGGGAACATAGGTGAAAGCGGACTCGGCGGCGGAACCGGGCATGCCGGTGATCTCCTTTGAGACCGTGTGGGTGTAGGCGGCCATAAAGCTGACACCATCGACAGGACGCATGTTGAACGTCACGTTACCGGTCCAACCATAACCCTTCTTGGTGTTCTCAAGGACAAACGCCTTTGTGCTGTTGCGGAAGCCATTAGGATAGATAGGACGGTTGTCAACACCGTTGAACCTGGCGAAACCGCCGACGTTGCTCATACTCCAGTCGGAGATGGACACACCGTTGATGGTCTTGTTGAATATTCCTTCAGCTGTGATGCTCATCGGGAACACGGTCGGGAAGGAGTAATCGACAGCGAGGGAAGTCTTCCAGATCTGCGGCATCTTGAAGTCGGGATCGACAGCGCTGATGGAAGAAGGAACCGTACCGTCCTTAGGGCTTACGGTGCTAGGATAACCCAGAGAGATCAACTTGTTGTAAAGGGCGTCGATAGTGGCTTTGCCGTTAGAATCGGTCACGAGACCTCCAGCGAAGGTGTCCATCGAGAAGCCCTTGGCAGCAGCGTTCTTGGCGTTGATTTGAGCCTGGTACTGAACGAGACCACCGTTGGTAGGCATATTCGTGAAGAACACGAGAGGGAGACGGCCGGAGAAGAATCCGGATCCTCCACGGATCTTAAGGCTCTTGTCTCCAAGGACATCCCATGAGAAGCCCAGACGAGGAGAGATTGTGACTGTTCCGTTGGGCCACTGGCCGGTGTCAATATGAGTCTCCTCATAGTTCTTGGCCTTGGGATGGTAGGTCAGGGCCTTGATAGCCTCATTTGTCATAAGGTCACCATCGTCGAAGAACAGGCCATCGACGCGGGCGCCGAGAGTGAGCTTGAACTTGTCAGTGGCGTTCCACTCGTCCTGCACATAGATGCCAAGTTTATGGAAACGGACGCGGGCGGCAGGCTTCTTCTCACCGTCATAACCGTAGGTAAGACACACAACCTCGGGAACCGCACCTGTCATGAAATCGTCGATGGTACGGTAGCGATAGTAACCAGAGCCGTTACGCATGTACTGGTTGTCAGCCATCTGGTACTCGTAGTTGACACCACCCATAATCTTGTGGGCGCCAGCATAATAGGTCAGGTCGTCCTTGATGTTGTAATTGATCTCGTTGACGGCGTTGTTCCAGGTGAAAAGCTCATAACCGAGAGCCATGTAGTTGTTCTCCTGAGTGTCGTCAAGAATGTCGATAAAAGGGAACTCCTCGGATGTGCTGCTACGGATAGGGTTCTGGACCTTGGAATATGTGGCGAGGAACTGGTTGGAGAGCTTCTCAGTCAGGCGGCTGTTAAGGTCGAATGACCAAGTGCTGACCATGTTCCTGGCGGCGTACATGGAATTGGCGAAAGACATGGAGTACTGGGACATACGAGCTCCGGACATACGAGTGCCTCCGTCCATGGAAGTGGCGTTGGGAGAGTTCCAGGCGTTGTTCAGAGTATAGTTGTACCTGACCGCAAGATGGTGGTTGTTGGAAATGTTCCAGTCAATACGGGCAAGGAGCTTGGTGTTGTCCTCATCGGCGGGGAAATCCGTCCATGAACCTGTGTCGTAGCCGTATTTGCTCTTGACGAAATCAGAAACAGCCTTCAGGTCAGAGAGTTTGGTACGGGAGATATAGTCATTGGCGTTGGCCTTGCCATCCTCGGATCCTCTCCAACGATTGACAATCGTAGGGGTCTTTGACTGCTCGGCGTTGACAAAGAAGAACAGCTTGTTCTTAATGATAGGGCCTCCGAACGTGAGTCCATAAGTGGTGTTGCGGTCCTTGTTGCGGGCACCGCTGATCTGCTCACCCTCGATGGAGTCACCACGCAGGTTCTCATTACGATGATAGATGTAAGCCGACCCCTTGAAGGTGTTGGTACCAGACTTTGTGATGGCGTTGATTCCACCACCGATGAAGTTGGTCTGACGCACATCATAAGGGGAGATCACAACCTGAAGTTCCTCAATGGCATCGATCGAGATAGGATTGCCACCTCCGGGAAGACCGGCGCTCAAACCGAAGTTGTTGTTGAAGTTAGCTCCATCAACAGTGAAGTTCGAGGAACGGCCGTCCATACCGGCGAAGGTCGTGCCGTTACCGCCGTAAGGAGAAAGCCTTGTGACATCGGTGATGCTCCTGTTGACGGTCGGCAGGTTGGCGATCTGCTGGTTGTTGATGTTGGTGGCGGCACCAGTCTTCTCTACAGCCAGCTTGGAGGCGGGAGAAGCGATGACAACCGAAGATTCCAGCATCTCATTGTCCGCCTTGAGCTGCGCGTTGAGATTGAATGTCTCGGCGAGCTGAAGGGTGACATCGGTGTACTCGATTGTCTGATAGCCCAAGAAGGTGATAGTCACCTTGTAAGGACCACCGACACGCATACCGTTGATCGTGTAGTTACCGTCAATGTTAGCGACGGCGGCATACTGGGTACCGGATGGCATGTGCACAGCCACGACAGCGGCTCCAGTCAGAGGTTCCCCGGTATCATCCTTGATGTTACCGGCGAGGCTGGAAGTCGTGACCTGAGCGAAGGCCGCGATTCCGACAAAGATCGCCGCCAAAGCGGCAAATCCTCTCTTAATTGATTGAACCATAGATAGAATTAAGTAATATAAAAAAACTGTTAATGTCCCGTTTCTAAATTAACGCACGAAGTTAACACAAATTCTCGGCTTGCTAAAATTTTCTTTCGTCCATTGGGGTTTTTATCTTATCTTTGCGGACGAAAACTTCCGGGGAAGGATTTGCACCGCTTGCAACCCCGGTCAAAAAAATGCTAAAGATATGAATTACCTTTTCACTTCGGAGTCAGTCTCCGAGGGCCATCCGGATAAGGTGGCCGACCAGATTTCAGATGCCATTCTCGACGAGTTCCTCCGCCTGGATCCCGAATCCAAGGTGGCTTGCGAGACATTTTGTTCAACCGGCATGGTGATTGTCGGCGGCGAGGTCCGCACAGACGCCTATGTGGACATCCAAGGAACCGTCCGCAAGGTGATCAACAGTATCGGCTACAACAAGGCCGAGTACATGTTCGACGGGAACTCCTGCGGAGTGCTTTCCCAAATCCATGAGCAGAGCCAGGACATCAACCGGGGTGTGTCTCGGGAAACTCCTGAGGATCAGGGAGCTGGAGATCAGGGCATGATGTTCGGTTACGCCTGCAAGGCCACGAGTGATTACATGCCCCTCGCTCTTTACCTCTCCCATCTCACCCTTAAGGAACTGGCTGACATCAGGCACAACGAGCTCCATTTGATGCCTTACTTAAGGCCGGACTCCAAAGCCCAGTACACTATCGAATTCGACTCTTCAGACAAGCCTGTCAGAGTCCACACCATCGTTCTTTCAACCCAGCACGATGAGTTCGGTACTGATGAGGAGATGCATTCAAGAATAGAGGACGATGTACGGAACATCTTGTTACCCAGGGTAATAGCCAAGTTGGATCCTGCCACCGCCTCTCTATTCAAAGGGGACTTCATCCTCCATGTCAACCCGACCGGAAAATTCGTCATCGGAGGCCCTGCGGGCGACACTGGCCTGACCGGCAGAAAGATAATCGTGGACACATATGGAGGCCGCTCAGCCCACGGAGGCGGAGCTTTCTCCGGCAAGGATCCTTCCAAAGTCGATCGCAGCGCGGCCTATGCGGCAAGGTATATCGCCAAGAACATGGTTGCCGCTGGAGTGGCTGAAGAGATGGTGGTCCAGATCGCCTACGCTATCGGAGTCGCACAGCCTGTAAGTATATATGTCAATACCAAGGGCACTGGAATCATTCCTGACGCGGAGATAGCGGACAGGATCGGGAAGCTTTTCGATCTGCGTCCCGCGGCGATAATTCGCAAGTTCGGGCTCAAGAACCCGATCTATCTGCCCACAGCGGCCTACGGCCATTTCGGCCGTGAGCCATACACAAAGAAGATGCTCCTCGTACGAAACGGCAAGGAAGTGGAGGAAGAAGTTCAGTTCTTCGCGTGGGAAAAACTGGATTCAATCGAACTCATCCGCTCGGAATTCGGCCTTTAATGGCACGATATTTAGTGTTTTTGCGGATTGGAAATCGAATTTAGGAATATGATCAAGAAAACCATAATGGCTGCCGCAGCGGCCATACTCATCTGCGGAACAGCTTCAGGGCAATCCCAGAGTTTCAAACTCGGGCAGTGGACCGAGATCCAGAACTCAATTCTGAAAGAGCTCAATCGCTCATATGTTGACTCTCTTCCCGTGGACAGGATCGAGCGAGCCGGAATCGACGCCATGCTTGGAGCCCTGGACCCGTACACAATCTATATTCCAGAAGAGGATAACGAGGACCTCCAGATGATGATCGCCAAGACCTATGGCGGCATCGGAGCGGTCATCTACAAGCCGGACAAGGATGGAAATGTCATCATCAATGAGCCTTACAAGAACTCTCCCGCTGAGAAATACGGGCTCAAGTGCGGGGATGAGATCATGGAAATCGACGGGCAGACCACTCACGGCCTCACAAGCCAGGAGGCTTCCGACAAAATGAAGGGCAAACCTGGCACGAAGGTGGTTTTCAAGGTCAAAAAAGTTTACACCGGAGAGATTGTGGATGTTGAGATAACAAGGGAAAGGATCCATCTGCCCGATGTGGAATACGCCGGAATGCTCGACTCCGAGACCGGTTACATCTATCAGAGCGGTTTCACCGAGAATGTCTCCGGAGAGATCCGCAACGCCGTCCTTAACCTCAAGAAGCAAGGCATGAAGAAACTCGTGCTTGACCTTAGGGGCAATGGTGGCGGTTTGATGAGCGAGGCGGTCAACATAGTGTCGCTCTTTGTCCCGAAGGGCTCTCTGGTAGTGTCCTCAAAGGGTAAGGGAACAGGTGAGCAAAAATACAAGACCACTTCGGAACCGATTGACACTCAGATCCCTATCATTGTCATGGTGGATGGCGGATCGGCCTCCTCTTCAGAGATTGTCACCGGCGCCTTGCAAGATCTCGACCGGGCTACGGTGATGGGCACGAGGACATATGGTAAAGGACTTGTCCAGACCATCAGGCCACTTCCTTACAATGGACAGATCAAAGTCACGACCGCCAAGTACTACACTCCCTCAGGACGCTGCGTCCAGGCGATTGATTACGCTAAGCGCAATGATGACGGCAGCGTGGCCCATATTCCCGACTCCCTGACCCATGAGTTCAAAACAGCCCACGGCAGGACGGTGAAAGATGGTGGTGGAATCACCCCCGATGTCATAGTCAAGGGCCACGAATACAGCAGGTTAACCTATTCCCTAGTTTATTCGAACATAATCCAGGAATATACCCTAAAATTCGTCCGTGAGCATCAAAGCATCCCCGAGGACTGGAAAATGTCAGATGCGGACTGGAAGGATTTCGTGGAGTTCGCCAAGACCAAGGAGTTCGACTACCGGTCCAGCGCCCGTACCTATTTCGACCAAGTCAAGAAGGAGCTTCAGAAAGACGGCCTGGCCGACAGTATGAAAGAGCAGATTGAGGCTCTCAACAAGGCCTTAGAGATGGACAAGGAAACATTCCTCAACCTCAAAAGAAGTGAGATTGTGCCCTTCATTGAAGAGGAAGTGATGGTGCGCTATTTCTTCCAAGAGACAGGGATCAAGACTCGCCTACGCTATGATGACCAACTCAAGGAAGCTCTCACCAAGCCTCTGATAACTATTTAATTTTTAGGAACTTCCTCCTCTATAAGCTCGTAATCGAGAAGTCTCTGCTCGAGATTTGCTGACTTCACCCGGATCCTGACAGGATCTCCGAGGCGGTAAACTTTCCTCGTGCGCTTGCCGATGATGCGGTAGTTATCCTCGTCGAAATCGAAGAAGTCGGAACGCATCTCCCTCAGAGCTATCATTCCCTCGATCATCTCAGGCTTGATCTCGACATACATTCCCCATTCCGTGAGTCCGGAAACGACACCATCGAACTCCTGCCCGACCTTATCGACCATGTATTCGATCAACTTGTACTTGATGCTGTCGCGCTCAGCGTTAGCGGCGATCTGCTCCCTCTCTGAAGCGTGCTGGCACTGCGCCTCATAATAGTCCTTGTTCTGGCTCTCCCGATTTTCAAGATACATGGCCAACAGCCTGTGTACCATTGTGTCCGGGTAGCGGCGGATCGGGGAAGTGAAGTGGGTGTAGAACCTGAAAGCCAGGCCGTAGTGGCCGATGTTCTCGGTGGAATAGACAGCCTTAGCCATTGAGCGCAGGGCGATCATCTGGAAAGCGTCCCGCTCTGGTGTGTCCTTGGACTCGCTCAACAGGCTGTTGAGAGACTTGGCGATATCCCTTCCTGTAGAGACCGGGCCCATTTTGTAACCGAAGTTGCCGACGAATTTGCCCAGGCTGGCGATCTTCTCCAAATTAGGCTCATCGTGGATACGATAGACAAAAGTCTTGGCGTTCTTATCCTCCTTACCGTTCATCTTGCCTGAAGTGGCTATGAACTCGGCGACCGACTTGTTGGCCAAGAGCATGAACTCCTCTATCAGCCAGTTAGACTCCTTGGTTATCTTCTCATAGACTCTCACCGGTTTGCCCTTCTCGTCCACCTCGACCTTCATCTCAGGCCTCTCGAAACTGATAGCGCCTGAAGAGAAGCGCCTCTTGCGCAAGATGGCGGCCAACTTGTTCAGCTGAAGCACGGCTTCTCTGATCTGGGGAGTGATCGAGGGATCCTCCGGCTCCTTACCTTCGGACTCTATGATCTGCTGGGCACCTTCATAATCAAAACGATAGTCGGAACAAATCACCGTCCTGCCGAACCAACGGTCAACCACATTGGCGTCCGGGGTGATCTCGAATACGGCCGAGAAAGTGAGCTTGTCCTCATTGGGACGCAGCGAGCAAAGCTTGTTGGAGAGTTTCTCAGGCAGCATCGGCACGGTCCGGTCAACCAGGTAAACGGAAGTACCTCGTTCCTGAGCCTCTTTATCCAGAATGGATCCTGGCTTGACATAGTAAGACACATCAGCGATGTGGACACCTATCTCGAAGTTACCGTTCTGGAGCTTGACAAATGACAAGGCATCGTCAAAATCTTTCGCGTCAGTAGGGTCTATGGTGAAAGTCAATGTCTTACGGAAGTCCTTACGGCCCTTCAGATCCTTCTCGGTTATCTCGTCCGGAATCTTGTCCGCGGCATTATCCACCTCAGGAGCGAACCTGTACGGCAGACCATATTCGGCCAGGATGGCGTGCATCTCAGTCTCATTGGCGCCCGGTTCTCCCAGGACATCGGAGACATAACCATGAGGATTGGGCTCGCCGCGATCCCAGCGGTCGATGATGGCCGCCACCTTCATGCCCTTCTTGGCACCTTCCGGAAGTGACTCAAAATCAATGGATATGTCGTAAGGCATTGTCCTGGACTGCATCAGCACCCAAGCCTGCTTGCCCACGATGTGAAGTATTCCCACAAAAGGAGTCTTGCTTCGCTCGACAATCTCAATAATCTCTCCCTCGCGTCGTTGGCCTCCGCCTTTGACTTGGATCTTTCCACGGCCGCGAGGTGCGGGATCCGCTTTCTTCTCACGGGTGACCACACACCTGACGAGGTCTCCGTTAAGTGCCCCGCGGGTCTTGGAGGCCCTGACAAACACATCATTATCCTTCTCCTCTCCTTCAGGGACGACGAAGACAAAACCGTCCCTGCTCATGTGGACCTTACCGGTCACTTCAACAAATTTCCTCTTTCCTCCCTGCCTGGAGCCGAACTGCTTGTCACGGTTCTTGCGGAGAGCCTGTCTTCCACTTCTGGCGCCACCTTGGCGCTTGTTTCCTTTCTTCATCTCTTATTATTTAACAATGCAAAGTTAGCAATTATGATTATATTTGTAGAGCACATCACAGTCAATATAACCAAATTATCAATATGGCAGACATCAAAAACGACAGCAGGATTGTCCTCACACTGGACGCCGGCGGCACCAACATGGTCTTCGGAGCCATGAAAGGCGGAGAATATTACGGAGACACCATCACTCTCCCCTCCAACGCATCCAACCTTGACCTTTGCCTTCAGGCGATGGTACTTGGATTCGGCACCATCATCGAGAGACTTGGTGATGAGAAACCCGTGGCAATCAGTTTCGCCTTCCCCGGCCCGGCCGATTATCCTAACGGCATCATCGGCGGATTCCTTCCCAATTTCCCTTCCTTCAGGGACGGAGTCGCCCTCGGACCATTCCTTCAGAAGAAATTCGGTGTTCCAGTGTTCATCAACAACGACGGAGACCTCTACGCCTACGGTGAGGCTCTCGGAGGCGCCCTGCCCGAGATCAACAAGCGACTTGAGGAGGCCGGCAGTGCGAAGCGCTACCACAACCTCATAGGCTACACCTTCGGAACCGGATTCGGAATAGGCACCGTCATCGACGGCAGGCTTAACAGGGGTGACAACTCTTGCGTTGAAACATTCTGCCTGAAGCATCCGGACATGCCGGACATCATTGTCGAAGACGGAGTCGCCATCCGCGCTGTCAAGAGGGTCTATGGAGAGATCTCCGGCAACCCTAGCCATGGCCTTGAGCCTAAGGAGATCGGGGCGATCGCCAGAGGTGACGCTCCCGGAGATAAGGAAGCGGCCATCAAAGCTTTCGACAAGATGGGAGAGGTTGCGGGCGACGCAATAGCCACCGCCGTGACCTTGATTGATGGCCTCGTCGTGATCGGTGGAGGAATAATGAATAACCACCAGTTCCTGATGCCTGGAATCCTACGGACAATGAGGAGCAAGATGCATCAGCTGACCGGCGAGGAACTTAACAGGGTGCAGATGAAGGTTTACAACCTCGATGATCCGTCAGACTTCGTGGACTTTTCAAAGGGCGAAGCCCGCAAACTGAAAATCTACGGCAGTGATGAAGAGGTGGTTTACGACCCCCAGAAGAGAATCGGTATCATGCGTTCGAAGATTGGTGCCAGCAAAGCCATCTCCCTCGGCGCCTACGCCTTCGCCCTCTCGGAGCTTGACAAATAGGAGGACAGGCCATGATGTATCCCTTAAAATTCAAGCCTTACCTTTGCGAGAAGGTCTGGGGCGGAGAGAAGATCGCTCCTTTCAAAGGAATATTCACGACCCGCAACCGCATCGGGGAGAGCTGGGAAATCTCAGCCGTAGAGGGGCATGTCTCCGTCGTCGAGAACGGTCCTTTCGCCGGGAAGTCATTGACTGACTTGATGATAGAGCATGGCGAGGAACTCGCTGGGAAGAAAGTCATCGCCAAGACCGGAACCGAGTTTCCTCTCCTGATAAAGTTCATCGACGCCAAGCAAGACCTCTCTGTCCAGGTTCATCCGACTGATGAGTTGGCATCGAGGATAAAGTCTGGACTGAAGGGCAAGACGGAGATGTGGTATGTTGTGGGAGCCGACAAGGGAGCGAAACTCCTCAGCGGTCTCACCCAGGAGATCACTCCTGAGGAATATGAGGAGAAGGTGAATGACAATACCATCACCGATGTCCTCGGGCGCTATGATGTCCGCCCCGGCGACGTGTTCTTCCTTCCAGCCGGCAGGATCCATGCGATCGGAGCGGGATCTTTCGTGGCTGAGATCCAGCAGACTTCCGACATCACCTACAGAATATATGACTATGGCCGCTTAGGCCTGGACGGCAGGCCGAGGGAACTGCACATCGAGCAGGCGAAGGAGGCCATTGACTATTCTGTCTATCCCGACTATAGGACAAACTACACTCCCGCCAAGAATGCCGAGACTCCTCTTGTGAAGTGCAAATACTTCACAACCAACTTGTTCGACATGGACAAGATGGTCTCAAAGAATCTTTCCGCACTTGACTCCTTCGTAGTGGTCATGTGCGTTGGCGGTAAGGGTGAATTGGTGGACAATGAGGGCGACGGCAGCGTCCATCGCATTGAACTCAAGCAAGGCGAGACAATCCTCGTCCCTGCCTCGTCAAGCACCATCGAGTTCCATCCCGACGGCGCGATGACCTGCCTGACCAGCTTTATCGAATAGCCATTGAATACTACAAAAAAAAGGGGAAGGCGATCCGCCTTCCCCTTTTTGATTCATGTCTTGTCGAACTATTTGAACATGAAATTCACTCCGACGACGAAGGAATTCCTGCGGGCGATCTCGTCCTGTATTCCGAGATCTTTGTTGTTCTTGAGACAGTTGGTGATGCCAAGGTCATACCCACCGTTGATCACGATAGCGTCCTGGATCGTGAAAGCGAGACCGAAGCCCCACTGGGCGTCCAGAGGCTTGATGCCGGGATAAGTCTTTCCGGCACTGAACATATTACCTCCAACCCCAATATTGATGCGGGGACCGGTGAAGACTGTGATTCCCAGCGAGGAATCTCCCATCGGGAAAGCATACCTCAGGTTAACGGGAATGCGAAGATAATTGGCATGGTAAGGCTTGTCATCATCAGCGAGGCCGAACTTGAAAGACTTTCCGTAGTGGGCAATATAGGCGCCAGGCTCGACGGTCAAGCCTTCAATAGCTGAAAAAGCATAGTCTATGCTGGCTCCGAAATAGAAACCAGGAACCATGGACGGAAAACCAGCTGTTTTCAGCAATTCCGCGTCACTGCCGGTAACGGACATCCCAGTGAATCCACCACCGAATGACCAAGTGCCGTCAATGTCGGAAATCTGTGCGTTGACACGCTGGCCACAAAGGAGCATCAAGGCTCCAAGAAGTGTGATAAATATCTTCTTCATATCTAACAATTAATTAGTTATCACTAACTTACTTTATCTCAGGAAGGCCAAGATCCTTAAAGGTACGAGGCGCCGGCTTTCCAGGGAGATCCTTGTGTGAAGTTTGGGTCTTGATCTGCTCGAGAGCCACCTCGATAGCCTTCAAGAGCTGCTCGTCGGTGCCAGCATATTCCTTGATAGGATCGTTGTCCAGCACGATGTCAGGATCAACACCATAGTTCTCGATGATCCACTCGCCGGTCTTAGGATCGAAACTGGTTGAGCCGGGAACTCTCACATCCGTCCCGTCAAGATAAGGCAACGATCCACCGATGCCGACGATTCCTCCCCAAGTCCTCGTTCCGATCACGGTTCCGAGATTGTTGGCCTTGAAGCCCCAAGGGAAGAGGTCTCCGTCAGAAGCCGAATACTTGTTGATCAGCAACACCTTAGGTCCGACATGAGCGCCATCGGGAATGGTGCTGACACGGTTGGAGGTACGGCCGGCGTTCATCCTGTAAACCACCCTCTGGAGACGCTCGATGATCATCGGGGAGACATTTCCGCCGCCGTTCTCACGGTCGTCGATGATGAGGGCCTCCTTGTCGAGCTGAGGATACCAGTAACGGGCGAACTCGTTCAGTCCCTCGGCTCCCATATCAGGAATATAGATGTAACCGACCTTGCCACCGGACTTCTCCTCGACAGTCTTTATGTTCTTGAGGATCCACTCATAATGCTCGAGAGGATACTCATTGTCAATCGGCCTGACCACGACCTTGCGGCCGCCCTCAGCGGCTTTCTTGTTGACTGTCAGCTCGATGAGCTTGCCAGCCTTGCCGATGAGACACTTGTAGATGTTGTCGACATCCTTGAGCGACTTTCCGTCGATGGCGGTAATGTAGTCACCCTCAGCTATTTCCATTCCCGGCTCCGTGAGCGGGCTTCTAAGCTCAGGACGGTAGGTGGCGCCAGCGTAGATGTGATCGATCTTGAAATAGCCCTTGTCCTTGCTGACCTTGGCTCCAAGCAGACCCATAGGTATGCGCTCAGGTTTCGGATATGGACCGGGATTGACATAGGCGTGGCCGCTTGCCAGCTCCGCGATCATCGCTCCGAGGATGTAGTTCAGATCGAGACGGGTCTTGACATAAGGAAGTAGAGGCTCGTATTTGGCCTTTACGGCAGGCCAATCGCGGCCATGCATATTCTCAGTGTAATATCCGTCACGGAAAGCCCTCCAGACCTCGTTATAAACCTGAGGCCATTCCTGAGCGTAATCAACCATGGCGTACATGTTATCGGTGTCAATCTCCTCACCACCACCGACTTTCGGTGACGGGAAGTTGACCACGGTGCTCTTGCCCCTGCTTGACAGGACAGCCTTCTTGTCGCCAAGACGGTAGCTGATCATTCCGTCAGCGCAATCCTCAGTCTTGCCGGACGCGAAGTCGTAGGTCTTGACAGAACCTCCGCCGAAGCCGCCGTAACCTCCGCGGCCACCAATAGCGCCGCCACCAGCACCGACAAACCAGACCTTCTTGCCATCGCAGAAGAACACCCTGCCGCTGACAGGAAGCTTCACGACCCTGTCAATAAGGCCTTCAGGATCAATCTTGGTCTGGGCGACCTTCTTCTCTCCCTTGTCTTCAGGTTTCTCGCCAGGCTTCGCTCCAGGACCACCCGGACGACCGGGAGCGGCTTTCTCATCCTCCTTGGCGGGAGAAGTCTCGCTGTCGTAAGGCATCAGCGGGGAAGGTGTGTCCTTGGCCAGCATGACCATGTAAGTCCCGGACATGTCGCCGTAGGAATAGTTCCACTCGATACGGCTGTAGGTCGGAGTAAGATCCCTTTGGGCGGTGAATATCAAGTATTTCCCGTCAGCGGAGAACATCGGCGAACCGGAGTCGTACCACTTCTCTGTGACCGGATATTCCTTGCCGGACTCAATTTCGCGGACATAGATGATGCTCATCTCGTTGGGAGCCGGCCTCGTGTAAGCGATCCACTTGCTGTCAGGAGAGAAGGACACGCTGTAGATTCCTCCTTCAGTGCTTGAATAGATGACCTTCTTCGTCTTAGCGGCGGGATCCACCTCGACAAGACGGTTCTTGCGATCGGAATAATAAAGGTGCTTGCTGTCCGGCGCCCACATCAAGTTGCTGATGTAGGTGTCGTTATCCTTGGTCGCCTGGACCGTGGTCCCTGTGGCGGGATCATAAAGATAGACCTCGTTCTCACCGGTGGAATCGCTAATGTAGGCGATGTACTTCCCATCGGGGCTCCAAGTCGCGCTCCTCTCATTGGCACCTGGGGTCTGGGTTATATTCCTGGTTATTCCCTTGCCCACAGGCACATCAAAGACCTCACCGCGGGCGGTCACAGCGGCTCTCTTTCCGTCCGGGGAGACGCTCACGCCACGACCGCTGACCTTCTTCAGCTCAGGTCTTGAATAGACGAGGTCGGAAGTCAGTGTAATGTGGATCTGCTCGGCCTTCTTGGTGGCAGGATCGAGTTTGTAAAGGAAACCTCCCTTCTCGAAGATGACCAACTTGCCGTTGGTGCTGGGGAACTTCACATCGAAATCCTCAAAGTTGGTGACCTTGGAAGTGGCCTTTGTCTTGGTGTTATAGACAAAGACGTTCATTGTCATATCCCTGTCGGAGACGAAATAAATCTCATCGCCCACCCACATCGGGAATATGTCCTGGGCGGGATTGTCGGTGATCTTCTCAACCTTCTTACCGTCATAGACCCAAACCTCGTCGGCCATTCCGCCACGATAGTACTTCCATGTGCGGAACTCTCTCATCACGCGGTTGTAAGCCAGCTTCTTACCGTCCGGGGAATAGCTGCAGAAACCTCCTTCCGGAAGGGGCAGTTCCTCTGGCATGCCACCACCTATGGAGACCTTCCAGAGCTTGCCCGGGAAGCCGTCACCGGTCCTGTTGCGGTAGATGACATACTTTCCGTCCACGGTCCAACCCATAACGATGTTGTTGGGGCCCATACGGTCTCCGAGGTCATCCCGACTGTTGGTCGAAGTGTAGGTAAGTCTCACAGGCTCACCACCTTCCGCAGGTATCACATAGACTTCACGATTACCGTCGTACTCTCCGGTGAAAGCTATTGTCTTACCGTCCGGAGAATATCTGGCGAACATCTCGTAGCCAATGTGGGAAGTAAGACGCTTCGCCTCGCCACCGGCCAGAGGTGCGGTGAACAAATCTCCCGCATATGAGAAAACGACATCGGTTCCGTTGGTGGCGGGGAACCTGAGCAGGCGGGCTTCATCGGCCTTCGCCGTGAAAGCGAACGCCATGCCACACGCCAGGGCCATCATAAGGATTCTTTTCATAATATTCAAAATAAAACCACTTTTCGCAAGATAGCAATTCTTCTTCGAAAATCCTCAGAGATTCGTCTTCTTGTTTCAACGCTCTTGCTTTTTTAGGGCAATTTCATTATAATTGTGATTACGATAAACCACACCAACGACTTCCACATCATGAAACACTCTTTGATTACCACCTTGGTCCTGCTCGCAGCCGGAGTGGCCGGAACAGCTTCCGCGGGAAACCTTTCCGCACAAGACAAGAATGGCTACGCGACAAAGGCCGGAAGGATGGACCGTGGCAGGATGAACATTGGAGTCTATCACCTCCGTCCTTATGCCTGCACTGAGGCCCACATCAAGGATCTGGCCGACTGCGGCGTGGATTTCGTCATCTGCATGGACAACGACCGTCCGGCACTGGACCTTTTCCAGAAATATGGTCTGGGTGCCATACTCAGCGGTATTGTTCCGGGTTGGTGGGGCGGCATGGGAGACAACGCCGGCACCCTGAAAGATGTCCATCCGCTTTCTGTCTATGAAGAGAGGGCAGCAAAATTCCAGGACCATCCAGCCGTCTGGGGAATAGACATCGGAGACGAGCCTTCCTGCTGGGATTTCCCTTATTATGGCAAGGTGCTGGAAAAAGTGGAAGAGGTATTCCCGAATCAGTTCGCTTTCATCAATCTTCATCCCTACTATGCTCCCGGACCTCGGGAAGGCGAGTATCCGGTCAAGGGAGCTCTTGGCACAGCCTCCTACTCGGACTACATCGACCGCTACTGCAAGAACATCCCGGCGGACTACATTTCATATGACTATTATTATCTCCAGCCAGCCGCAGGTGTGGAAAGGGCCTATGCTAATCTGAAGATAGTAGCGGATGCCTGTCTGGAAACAGGCCGGGACATGTGGATCACAGTCCAAGTGAACAGCCTTGATCCAAATGCCTGGGTCACAGAGAACCAGCTGCGTTTCCAGGCCTATTCCGCCCTCGCCTTCGGAGCCAGGAGCATCACATGGGCCTGCTACACTGCCGGATGGTGGGATAACCAGGTGGTGGACAAGGATGGCAACAAGACCCAGCAGTACGACAAGCTGAAGAGAGTCAACGCTGAGATCCATTCTATCGGAAAGCGTTACATGAAATACACACGTGAAGCTACCACCGGTGTTGGCTTCGAAGGGACCGAAACGTTGAAAGAATGCGGAGAGAAAAACGTGAAGGTCTATGAAGACAAAATCTTTTCCGATTTGTCAGCCGGATGTCCTCTGCTTGTCGGCAGCATGAAGGCCTTGGACGGAAGCGAGGGCAAAGCCTTGTTCGTCTGCGTGGCCGATGATCCTTTCGATAATGGGCCTAAAAAGCACACACTCCGCTTCCGGGCTCCCGGCCGCGAAGTGTCTGTGCTTGGCCCAAATGGCTACCTTCCTATGAAGCGTGATGCCAAAGGGTGGTACGAATGCGTCGTCTCTTCAAACCAGGGCATCCTCATTGAGGCCCTGCCTATTCCAAACCCCTAGCGCGGATCAGGGCTCCGGGGTCAGGCTGGGCGCCACGGAACATCATGTAAAGCACCATAGGCTCCTCGGTCCCGCCCCTCTCAAGGAAGGTGCGGCGGAACTTATCAGCTACGGCCGGGTTGTAAATCCCGTTCTGTTCGAAGAACTCAAACGCATCTTTATCAAGTACTTCCGCCCATAGGTAGCTATAGTACCCGGCGCTGTAACCACTGTTGAAGATGTGGTTGAAGTAAGTGGTGCGATAACGAGGAATGATCTCGTCGATAAGTCCCATCTCCTTGCAGACCTTCTCCTCGAACGCAGCCACATTGGCGGCCTGGTCACCCTCGCTCATCTTGGCGAGATCCTCAACCGTCAGCTCGTGCCATTTCATATCCAGGATCGACGCGGCGCAAAGCTCCGAGGTCATGAAGCCCTGGTTGAACTTGCGGGCGTTGGTGATTTTCGTCACAAGGGAGTCGGGAATAACCTCGCCGGTCTTGTAGTGCTTCGCGTAAAGAGCCAGAATCTCGGGCTGGAAAGCCCAGTTCTCGTTGAATTGCGAGAAGGTCTCGACAAAGTCCCTCTTGACGCTAGTACCTGAAACGGATTTGTAGGCGCACTTGGTCAGAAGGCCGTGAAGCGCATGGCCGAACTCATGGAAGACAGTCTCCACGTTGTCGATAGAGAACAACGCGGGCTCTGTCTCGGTAGGAGAAGCCAAGTTGCCGACATTCACTATGATAGGACGCACTTCATTGCCATCCTTGTCCACATACTGCTCGCGGAAAGCGTTCATCCAGGCCCCACCCCTCTTTGTGGAACGAGGGAAATAGTCGGTCATGAATATTCCCAGAAGGCTTCCATCGGAGTCGGTGACCTTGAAGGTCTCGACGGCGGGATTGTAAACCGGTACACCGTCCAGTGGCTCGACATTGATGCCATAGACCTTATGGGCGGCGGCGAATATTCCGTTACGGACATTCTCCATCTGGAAATATGGCCTGGTCTGACTCTCATCAAGGGCGAACTTGCGGGCCCTGACTTTGTCAGCATAGTAGAACCAGTCCCAAGACTGGATAGTGGATCCTGCGGGAAGTTTGCCTGCGGCGATATCCTCGTCCATAATCTTCTGCATGTCAGCCACTTCCTGCTTCGCCTTCGCATTGGCCGCAGTCTGGATTGTAGTAAGGAACTCATCCACGGTAGCGGGGTTCCCGGCCATCTGGTCGTCCAATCCGTAAGCGGCGAATGTGTCGAAACCAAGCATCCTGGCCTTCTCGGCGCGGAGTTTCAAGATGTCGAGGGCAAGGGCCTTATTGTCATATTCATTGCCATTATTGCCCCTTGAGGAGTAGGCCTTGAACATCTCCTCGCGGCGGGTCCTGTCCTCGCAGGAAGTCATCTCCTCAGTATATGATGAGACCGGAATCCCGAACTTATCCTTGAAGGCGTTATTCTCAGCCAGGAGATTGGTGCCGAATTTTTGCTGGAGTCCAGCGATCTTGATGTTAATCTCCTTAAGCCGCTCTTGTGAGGCCTCGTCCAGATCAACTCCGTTGCGGGTGAAACTCTTGTAAAGGTTCTTGAGAACCATCTGCTGCTCCCTGGTGAGAGCGCTCTGATCAGCCTCATAGATGACCTTGACCCTCTCGAAGAACTTCTTGTTCATCGAGATTGAGTTCTCGTGCTTGGTCAGCAGTTCCGTGGCTTCCTCAGCCACTTTCTCCATCTCGGGACCTCCATCCGTCTCCTGGAGGTTGAAGAGGACACCTGTAACCTTGTCGAGAATCTCACCTGAGAACTCATAGGCATCTATCGTGTTCTTGAAGGTGGGGGCCTCCGGATTGTCGAGAATAGCCTGAAGTTCTTTCTCCTGCTGCTCTATTCCAGCCTGGACCGCCGGAATGTAGTCAGCGAGGGTTATCTTCTCGAACGGCGGGATGCCGTAAGGGGTGTCCCATTCCTGCAGGAAGGGATTCTTTGTCTGCGCGCAAGCTGTCATCACCAATATCGTTCCTATTGTCAAAAGCGCCTTATTCATAAAAATTCTGATTACTGATTCGCTATCTTAACACCATCAAGGTCTATAAGCGTGAACTGGGCCGCGCCGTTGTAGTTGGTCAGGATGCCAGTCACATTGACCTTCGCTCCGTCCAAGATCGCCTTGTCGATCTGCGTGTCGGCGAATTTCGCGTAACCGCTGGAACGGATCTGGATCTGGAGATTACCCTTAGTCTTGGGCATATTGAAATACTGGCTTACCGCATAGGCTCCCGCGTTATTGATCAACTCAGTACGATGGTCGCTGACCGTGCCGTAGTTGTAATCTCCGGAATTGCCGATCTTGGCGGTATCCCAAACTCCCCACTGCAGGTAGGTCTTCATCTTCTGGGCGCTGAAAGCCCAAGTGTCCACACCCCACTGCTGATCAGAGAGGAAGAGGCGGTTGGAAGAGGCTTTCTTGTCGGCGTTGCTGTTGAGATAGATAAGCACAAAGATCTCATTGGCGTAAGTCAATCCATTGAGTGTCACCAGTTTCCCGAAAAGCGGGCCCTTGTACCCCATCTTCAGGTTAGCGTCAACCTCATCAGCGGAGACGACTTGTGGGCTGATGGGAGTCCCCTTCTGACCCTTGAACACATGCGTGGCTATAATGCTCTTGACATCAATGTAGGCTGTCTCATATTCCCCGGTAGGATCTTCCAGACCAAGCTGGAGCATGCCTCCATAATTGCCGATCACAAGGCCCTGGCATTTTACGTAGATCAACTGGCCGACCTTATAGTCATTGTACAGGGCGGAATTGCCGATCTTGACCTCGATCGCTCCAGTTTCATCCTGGATGTACAGGGAACGGTAGATATTGCCGGACGCGTCTGAAGAGATGACCTGTCCCTGGATGATGATGTCCTGCTCGATATGGACAGGTTTGCCTTGATAAATGGCCTTCAAGGCGGCGATGGTCGTGTTGGCCTGAAGCGTGGCCGCCGCAGGTTCAGCCGGTTCACCCTGATTGCCAAATACAGGTTCCCACTCGGCGCAGGAAATAACTGTGAATGAGAGCGCTATCGCTAATGAATATATTAACTTTCTCATGATCTTTCCTCCTCCTGCTTTAGAATCTGAAATAAAGGTTCAGCATGTAGTTGAAACCAGACATGTAGAAATACTTCGGATCGAAGTTGTAGTAGCGGCTCTTGCTGACCGTGTTGTCAACCATACGGGTCTGCTCGAAACCTCCGGTCTTGACATCCGTTTTGTTGAGGATGTTCTTGGCGTTGAGCGAGAAACCAAGCTGGTATTTCCGCTGGATGTACCAGGACTTGCCGACACTGAAGTTCACGAGCCAAGCGGGATTGAACTTCTCCTGGAGAGTCATCGCCTCGACCTCCTCCGGAGTGATCACACCGTCGGGACCAGCTGTGGCGTAGTCTGTCCTGCTCAGAGGACTCATGTCCAGATAGGAATTGGCGAAATAATCGACATCAGCGTCGATGAACCAGTAGTTATAGAAATACGAGAGGCCGAGGCTCGCCGCCAACTGGGGCGTGCTGGGCACATAGTGCTTCTGGTAAGTCCCGTCTGTCTTCGGGGTGCTCTTCCAGTAGGGCACGGGCAGGTTAGAGTAGATCGGGGAGGCGTTGTTGTCAACGGTCGCCGTCAGGATCGGAGTCGAAGTGTAAACATATTCACCGGTGGTGAACACTCCGACGACCGACAGGCCGCTGAGCGGGGTGGGAACCTCGAAACCGAGCTCAACTCCGACATGTCTCTCGTCAATTCCGCTGAGAGCGAAGTTACCGAAAGAGTTGTTGAGGTCGTAATAGACACTCATCACATCGGTCTGGTCGGTGATGTTGGTGTAGAACCCTGTCAGACGGAGGCTGTAACCGTTGGTGGCGTACATGTAGTTGACGTCTCCGGAGAGAGCCTTGGTGTTCTCGATGCCTTTGATGAGGGTATTCCTTGTTCTCGGGGCCACGAAAGCCTTGTCGAAGTACGGTGCCTCACTTGAATAGCCAGCGTTGGCGAAGATCCTGTGGCCGCCGGTAAAGGAATATGCCAAGTTGATCTTGCCCGCATAGGTCAGGAACGAGCTCTTGTCGGAGTTGCCTTTGGAGGTGATCGGAGATCCATCATCCTCATAAGAGGTGTAGATGTCGTCACCGACTTGGATAGGGTTGCCATTGTCGTCAAGACCAGGGAAAAGTCCCTTACGGACAAGGCCTTCCCTCCAGAAAGTATTGGATCCGAGGCGGCCTCCGATGGTCAGGTCAAGGCCGCCGAAAGCGAATTTGCCGGTCGCCCAGGCCTCTCCCTTGATCAGATGAGCGTAGTAGTCATAGCCGTATTTGTCACCGACCTTCAACTTGCGGGCCTCTCCATGAGCGAGATAGTAGTCAAGGTCATTCTGAACCCTGATCGCGGAAGATGAGTAGTCCCTCTCGGCAAACTGGTCAACATCAAGGAAATAGCTTCCTCCAAGAAGGTCATTGACCGACTTGTAATACTCTGTCCTGTTGTACTTGGCGTTGAAACCAGCCCTCACGGCGACACTCGGCTTCGGTTTCCAAAGAATGCTCGTGGCGAGGTTCATGTCATTCTGATCGACATGCCTCTCTTCAAGGGCATACTTGGAGCGGCCTCCTTCCGCGTTCCTGTTGACTGAATACAGCCTGTCCCAATCCACGTGGGCGGTGGAGGGATCACCTGTTGACCACGCCTCACGGGCCCATGCGGCCTTGGCGGGATTCAGACGGTTATAGTCCTCGTTGGCCATGTAAAAATAGCTGGGGAGGTTGCGGTAGTAGTCCGGACGAGGATCGGGAGCGTCATACCAATCAAGGGCGGTGTAGCCGTTCTTTCCGGTCCTGAACAGGACTGTGGCGGAAGCCTGGAATTCCCTGGAAGGAGTGAAATCGTATTTCAGGAAAGTGATAGGCTCGAAGGTGATCCTGTTGCGGGCGTTGCGAACCTTGCCGTTCTGGTAACCCCAGTTGGAGTTGTACATGTTGTCCTTCATGAGGTCGTAAACCTCTTGGGTGGAGGCGTTCTGCGCACCACGCTGACCGGGGGCTCCGAAGGTGACCAAAGCCAGTCTATGGCGATCGTTCCAGTTCTTCTCAACTCCCAGATAGTAGGCGAAAGAACGATAGTAAACACCTTGTACCCAATCGTTTCCACCGAGACGGGCGGAAGCGCTGACAGCGTATGACCAACCTTTGTCATTCTCCGGCACAGCCCAAGTGCCCATCACCCTCATACGGTAGAGAGCGCTGTTCGTCAGGACACTGAACCTGGTTCCTGGACGGACCTGTCCGGGAGTGGCGTAGATGTTCGTCAGGCCGTTGTATCCTCCGATTCCATAGGTGGAGATCTCGGATCCAATCACCGATGACTTTGCCCTGGTGGCCTCATTGAGACCGCTCCACAATGAATACGGGGAGAAACCTGTAAGGGCGTCGTTCATCTTCACACCAGCGATGTACACATCCTGAGACTCACTGGCATAACCGCGGGCCCTGAAACGCACGGCGCTGAAGTTGAAACTCGCCGCGTTGTTGAACACGTCGTTCTGGTCGTACAAGATCGTCGGAGTGTCCTCGTAGCCGTTACCGTCAAGGTCGAACTCTCCGAACGAGGAGTCATCCACCTCTCCGGCCACCACGACAGGCGACAGGCTGAGATTGTACATGTTCTTGACATAGCCGTCATTGACGGTCACATTGACTGTTGTTGGCAAGTAGCCGGGAGCCTCGATGACAAGGTCGTACATACCGTTGGCCAACTCCCCGATCAGGAAGTCACCCTGGTCGTTGGATTTGATTGTGCCGATCTCAGTCGCACCTGATTTCAGCGTCAGCACCGCGCCTTCGACCGGATTCCTGTCCGCCCTGTTGACGATCTTTCCTTTCACTCCGCCGGTTGGCGTCTGAGCGAAAAGGGCGATCCCAGCGAGACAGGCCGCCATCAGAGCGGCTGTTTTCTTCAGGATATTCATATTACTTGGTGGAGATTACTATGTAGGTTGGATAGTGGTCGCTGTAGCCGTTGATGAAGGCTCCATTGGAAGAAGTCCTCTTGGGAGTGCCCTTGTACTGGCCTTCCTGCTGGGTCATGAACGGCTGCTGGAAGACCCTGCCGTAGAATTTCTTCTTGACAAGAGGCTGGATTGAATACGTTCCCTTGGGGGCGTTAACCAGATTGGAGTTCACCATGATGATGTCGAAGATGCACCAGACACCCTGATAAGCCAAAGAGCCGTAGCCGGCCTTGATCATCGACAGGAAGGGGTTGAAGAAATCCTGCGGGCCGACTTCCTTTATGGTCTCCTTGCCATGGAGGTAAGTGACCATGCTCTCATCAACAGGGTTGTCGTTCATGTCACCCATCACGACAATCTTGATCCCGGGATATTTCTCCATCAAAGCCATGGCGTTCTCGTGGATTATCTCGGCACCTCGGCTGCGCAGGTCGTTGCTCTTGCCTCCGATCCTGGAAGGAAGGTGCGCGACATAGAAGGCGAACATCTCATCTCCAATCGTGCCCCTGACCTCAAGGATGTCCCTGGTACGGAAATTCTCCTGCTCCTCGGGAGTCATGCTGAACTGAATGTTCTGAGAATCAAACGTGAACGGAATCGAGCGGCTCTCCAGCAAGGTGAACTGGTCCGGCCTGTAGAACAGCGCGCAGTCCACACCACGCCTGTCCGGACCGTCGTAGTGGACGATCTGGTAGTTGGCCTCAGCGATCTCGGGCTGGATGACCAAATCCTCGAGGACATTGCGGTTCTCGATCTCGCTGACACCTAAGATTGTGTGCCAGACCTTGTTCTCGTCCTTCATGGCCCGGATAACCTCGGCCATGTTGTGGAGTTTCTTGCGATACTTGACATCTGTCCACTGGTTCGCTCCCTCGGGAAGGTACTCGTAGTCATTCTTTCCCTCATCGTGATAGGTGTCAAACAGGTTCTCAAGATTGTAGAACCCGATCACATGGGTCTTCTGCACCTTCTGCGCCCCGGCGAAAGGGGCAAAGAGGAGCAGGCAAACCGCTATGCAGTAAATTCTTCTCATTGGTTATGGTGTTATTACTGCCACCACCAGCTGACAGTGGCAGGATTCTCTTCTTTAATAGTTTTCGTTGTCTCGGCTCCGACCTTGGCTTCGAGGTTAACGAACAGATTGTAACCGAGTTTCTTCTCCAGATCCGCTATGGACATGGACATACCCTTGGAAATCTTCGAGTCGTACTTATTGGAATTCTCCAAATAGAAAGCGCAGGCCATGAAACCCTTATGGCCGACCGACTCATTGTTCTTGTATCGGAGCAGGGCCTTGAAATAGCCCTCCGGCACAGTCACAGGTTTACCGTTGTTGTCGTAGGACTTGCGTGTGGAATTACCGATGAAACAACCAGTTACGACATACAAAGTGTCGGTGCCCGCCGTGGTTCCGGTCTTCCTTGCCCATGTCCTGACCAGATTCTCGAGGTTAGCCCAAGTGCCACCGTTGAAATCGTAGTCCTGCGGAGTCATGTTGGTGAAATAGAAGGTCTGGATATTGGCGTCACGGCTGAGGCGGTCAGCTGAAGGGATCTGGTGACCGCGGGACCCGAAACCAGTATATGCCTTGAACAGGACCGGCTGTTTTTTGTCCGGAAGCAGGGGATCCAATCCCCACTGGTCAGTACGGCCACCGCTTCCGATGTTGCCGGCACAAAGCGGATAAGCCACCCAAGTGGACACAAGGTCGTCGTAGTTCCAGTAGTACGAATAATTCCTGGCCTTCGCTCCCCCGAGGGTCATGTAGTGGGTGAAAAACTCCTGTTTGTCATCTTCCTTTGTCTGAGAAAGTTCCAGCCATTTGTAAGGTGCGGTCTTGAAGCCGTAACCATTCTCGTCGTGGTGGTCTTCCTCGCCTGGGTCGTCAGGCCCTATGGGAGGAGTGGTAGGAGTCGGATCGGGAACAATCAGCTTGCCTTGAGTAATGCTTGCGCTGGCGGAACCTCCTGAGCTGGAGATAGTTATTGTAGCGTTTCGGATCGCGTCAGTGTTTTCCGAATAGCTCAGGATAACAGTGCTTGAGTTGCCGGATCCGCTGGCAGGACTGACAGTCAGCCAGGAGGCGGAAGTGGTTATGGTCCAATTGCCAGAGGCTGAGACTGTAAGGAACTGGCTTCCAGCCTCGCCGGTCACGGTCTGGGTCTTGATGCTGACCACCGGCGGGACCACCGGCTCTTCCTTATTGTCCGAGCCACCACCACACGAAACGACCATCAGTGACAGCGCCAAAAGCGCCGCCACTGATGACCATGAATATGACTTTCGACCTTTCAAGGTGCTATTTTATTTCAACGCTTGAGAAATCAAATTGACCCGCCTTATCAGCTCCTTCAGAGCCATAAGTCGCCTTCTCTCCTACAGTGAAAGTTACAGTCTTGGCGGAACCTGTCCACTTGACGGTCTTGTCACCGCTGGCCTGCTTGGCCACCGATCCAGTGCTGGCTGTAATACTTGTAAGGCGCTTCTGTCCCTGGGAGGAAATATTGAAGATGATGCTTGTCATCGCATCTCCTGTTGTAGTGACAGTTACAGTACCAGCCGCATAGACACGGCAATCATTCGCGGAGCCGTTGACCGTTGGCTTATTCTTTCCGGACGCCTTAGTGGCTGTGATTGTGATACTTCCAGATTTGTAGGATATGGTCTCAGCGCCATCGGCCACACCCGTCCAGTCTCCAGCGGCCTTCCAGGAAATCTTTCCTCCTTCACCAGGAGTATCGCCACCGGGAGTATCACCGCCAGGAGTATCGCCACCACCAGCGGCACCATTGATAGCGATGTCGTTGACCTTGGTGGGGATGACATAGAGGTATTTGCCCTGGGAAGTGTGATAGAGGTAGTAACCGGTGATGGTGACGTCCTTGCCGTTCAGCGAAGATATGTCCTCAACGGGCTTCACGATGCTTCCGGTGACAGAAGTCGAGCCGTCCACGGTGATGTTGTAGTAATTGCCGGAGATGTTGAGCTTGCCCGCGAATGTCACATATTCTCTGGTCTCAGATGAATATGAGGCGAAGGAAGAGGTGATGTCCTTCGCAGTAGGATAAGTGACCTCGGCACCGGTTGAATTGACCGTCACTTTCGGGGAAGACAACTGGGGAACTCCCTGATATTCAGCGCGTGTAGCCTCAACCGTGACATTCTCGCCCACAGCGGCGTTGCCACCATAGACATAAATCATAGCTCCATCCTGCGCCATGAGGAATCCGACAGAAGAAGATGCCACGACCACAGCCGGTCCAACCTTCAAAACGGCGTCCTTATCAGCAGCCAAAGCCTCGGCTACAGTAGCATCCTGAGCCTCCGGCGGGGCAGCGGCCTCGAAGGAGAGGATGTAAGCCTCAATGACCTCGTGCTGCTCCTTGGTGGCGTAGTAGTCGTATTTACCGGCCAGGGTGACTGTGCCATCATTGGAAATCTTGGAAGACCAATCAGCCTTGTTGGCCACACTGTACACGTAGATAGAGCCACTCTCATCGGTGATGTCGAAGCTGCAGTACTGGGCGTTGAACTTGCTGACCGTTCCGGTGAGC
>OMQO01000030.1 GCA_900313275.1 uncultured Bacteroidales bacterium | reverse complement strand
TCAATTTAACTGTCGCTATAGTTTAAGATTCTGACAATCCAACTTGAATTATTGGCCTCATCACTCCATATCGTGCATTATCTCGTCCCAGGAAGACAGGCCGAGGGTTCCGAGGTATTGGTCGAACACCGCTGACTCCTCAGCCGATCCACCCGCCTTCCAGACGTACCACACCGGTTTAGGATCCAAGGCATTCCATCCGTCCGCGTCGAAACTCCTCAGACCTATTCTCAAGCCATATTCAACCTTGTTATCAGCCCAGTTATGCCATTGGACCGCATCGATGCCATCGAGCCTGCTGACCTTCTTCCAAGCCCAAGCGCCTCCCGCGGCCTGTAAAGTAAGGTCGGTAGCGCTGTAAGATGGTGAGTTGGTCCCCTGCTCGGACAAAAACAGAAGCCTCTTGGTTCCGTCCTGATAGAGGTTCTGAGGCAGTTTTATCCACTTGTCGATCACTTCCAAATTCTTGAAAGTGATGTACTTGGTATTCAGATCCCAAGTTGAGCGGGTGTCGTTTACCCAGAACTTAGGCTTAGTGAGATCCTCCGGATACGGATGATAAGCCACTCCCCATCGGAAATCACCTTCGGCCTCTGAATATGCCACAGTACTCTCCAGCATTTCCTTTGGGGCATAGCCTCCATCGGCCTGTGTCCAATTGTGGGTGTAGGAGCCGAGAATCGAAGCGTTCTGGTCATATTGGCGGACTATGTTGTAGCAGATCCTCATGGACTTGACATAGCGGTCCAGCAGCCTCATCATAGGTTGGTCTCCCATATTCGTCCAATCATCCGCCATGTCCACCTCATTGTGCATGATCCAGTGGTGGATTCTGCCCGGATTGTCATTGCAATAGCGCTCAGCCATGAATGTCAGGGCAGCGACGTACATGTTGAAAGCCTCCGGGGTCGTAAGGTTCGGCATGGTGTAGTTGCCACCAGTGTTCTCCGGATCTTTGTAGGCAGACTCCACAGGGGTAAGGATGATCGCCGAGACAACGACTTTAGCTTCTTTGCACTTGGCGACCATACGATCGACCTCCGCCTTCCAATTTCCAATGGCATAGGGAATGCCCCCATAGACATAGTCCGAGCCCTTGGAATTGATGATACCGCTCAGGAGGACATTCATCGTCACACTTCCGCAATCCATCTCCTTGCAATCTGAGTAATAGAGGTCGATATTACCGGCCCCAAGACCCTTCTTGTTGCGGAGAGTGGCGGCAGGCATAGATCGGATCGGAGCCACCTCATCGGCATACCTGGCATGGGAATCGAGAGTGTGAGTCTCACCTTCAACCTTGACCACCGCCCATTTTGAGAACACTCTGTCGTAGTCTATTCCCTCACGGGCACTGACCTTGCGGTCAAGTGTGATGGTGAACTTCGAGGCGCCTTCAATGGGTGTCGTGTAAGGGAATGTGCCCATTTCGGTAACATCTTGCCATGGGCATATCTCGGCGAGAAGGTATGTGCCTGTCCCTCCGATAGTTCCATCAATCACGACCTTGTCGGCAGTTACTTCCACTTTCTCGACTTTTGATGGATATGTCTTGGCGAGATATTCCGTCAGGTGCTTAGCCATCTCCTTCTTGGCGTTTTCCTTGTTCTGACGCTCTTCGGCAGCTTGTTTTTCAGCCTCAGTCATCTTCCTGACAGTGATGTTCCTGATGACCACAACGATGCCATTGACATCACCGGGGTCAATGCGGATCTTATCCCCAGGCCTTCCCCAACCGGAGGTTCGGAAGGAAGATATGTCCGCAGAAAACTTCAGGAATGATGTGGTAGCCGCAAGGGGACCATACTTTTGTGAGTTTGGCTCAGTCGGTGTCCCACCAAAGCAGTAGAAGATCTGGAGATTATCTATAGGGCCAGTGGAAGTGTATTCAAACTCAATGACTTGCAGATCATTATCAAGCGTTGAGGACAACGCGTCCGAAAACACATAAGGGTCGCCTCCAGTGACGGAGATCCTGAATGTGTTGTCAGCCGTCGTTGAGAGTGAGACGCTATGACTGCCCCCATCAACAAGGTGGAACAGCGTCCCAGTGGTTGACGGAGGCTCCGCGGGAGAATTGACTGTGACAACGCAAGCCCCTGTTTTCCCATTTGAGGATGTCGCCTCGACCATAGTCTGGCCAGGCTTGACTCCGGTCACGGTTCCATTGGACGAGACCGTGGCGATTGAGGCATCCACACTCTTCCAAGTCACCGCCTTCGAGGTGGCGTTGGTGGGAAGGGCGGTGGCTTTAAGTGTCACGCTCTCCCCCACCGCCAGACTCGCGGACGAAGGTGTCACATTGACTTTGGTCACCTCAACCTCCGACGACGGATCCTCCTTCTCTTTGACGCAAGACGCCAGAAGGAAGATAGAGGCTAAAGCCAATACTATCAGACTATTTTGCCGAATAGACATAGTTGAACCTACCAAGAGGAGCGGTGTCACCACTGACATAGAAGTCCATGATGTCTCCCTCCTTCTTCATGTTGTCATTCCACTTGAATTCGAAGTCCGCCGCTGTGCCCTTACCTATACCAAGAGCCGTCCTCGGAATCTGGATCACGAGCTTATTGCCCTCCTGGAAGTAGCTCACTTCAGCGGCTTTCTCCCACATCCATATTCCTTGGACATTGCTCTCAAGAACCGCTTTGGCTTTTGACGGAGTTACCCGATTGACAACGAAATCATACCCGTTCCAACCGGTTGACTTGTCACGGTCGATGTCGATGAACAACTGCATCCAATGGGGATCGGTCCGTGGAGTCATCTGAGCGGCGGTTTCAACATAGAAATAGAGGTTGTCCTCATCACGGGCCACCTTGGCACCGACAAGGTCATTGCGACCAGAATCGTCTGTGTAGAAGGTGTTCCCGGCTCCGACATTACTGCGATGGAAGGTGTTTCCAGGATAGGTCGCGAAGAATGGCCCGACATCATCCCAATCAGAGAAACGATTGATTTTGATTGACTTGGGGGCAGAGGCCTCCTCAATCGGAGTCATGCCTTTGAACTTGCGGACATTATCGACAAGCTGAAGGTAATAGACATCCCCTTTGTCTCCCCAGCCAGCATTAGGCTCGATGTCACGGCTGCAAACCCAGTTGTACTGGTCCACGAATGAGAACGGATCCCCATTCCAACCATCCTTAGGCAGCCATTTTCCGGCGATATATTCATTCCAACCGGTCACGAAAACCAGTTCCGGATCCAACTCATAGGCCCTCTCCCACTGCTCCTCGATGTTCCAGCCATAGAGGTAGCCATCGGGACGAGGATCGAATCCGTTACGGATTGAGAAGTTCCTGCCATAGGAATCCTTGGTGTTGAATGCTCCGCAGTGGCCTTTACGGTCAGGGTTGGTGTTCTGGGCGACTCCGACGGTAACTTGCTCGAAATGAGTCTTTCCGTTCGCGTCAGTGACCGGAGCGTAACCGTGCTGCGGATAGTTCTCAAGCCATCCCCATTGGTCATTCCTCTTCGGACCGTCAACATAATCAGGCTGACCGGGACGGAATGTGAAGAAATTGGCGATCTCCCTGTCCTCCGGCGAATCAGTCAAAAGATCAGGATATGCCATAAGGCAAGGCTTGCCTCTCCAAACGAACCATAGATCCTTGTAGCGACCTGGTTTATAGACATCCTTGTACAACTGGCGAAGCGACACATTAGTCGAAGGCATAGGCCAGAGATTAAGGATAAAAGAAACTTTAGGCACTTTGACTCCATCTTTGAGAGCCTGCTCCCAAGTCTCCATCAAAGCTTCGTAAGACTCCTTGAAAGTCATGCTTCCGTTGGTGCAGTCGAAGAACACGGCATCCACTCCGGCAGCTGCGAGCATCTCGGCGTGCTTTCGGAGAACCCATTTGTCAGTGGTCTGGTAATATCCGAAAAGAGGCTGCTCCCAATAGTAGAAATGCGGTCCTTTCGGTCCCCAGGCGGGATGGTTATAATCCTTCAGAGCCTCGGGATGGGCGCGGAGGATCTCCGTGACGTTATAAACAGGATACTTGTCGTTGTGATGGCTGTTGTGCCAGGTCCAGTAAAAAATGCCGACGAACTTTCCGTCACGCTTTGCTGGAGCCTCGTCATAGCTTCTGACCTTACGTCCGAGGGCATCGGTCGCCGCCCAGGAGTCAGGGTTGACCTCCTGAGCTCCGGAAGGAGCTGGGAATAAGGCGGATAAGGCCAAAGAGAAGACGGCGAAAGATGATACTATCCGGTTCATAGGTTTGTATTATTTATTCCAGATGAAACGATAATTGAAACGACGGTTAGGGGCGGTGTCGCCATGGGTGCAGATAGAGATCGGATCGACCAGCTCACCAGGGTTGTCAGCCCATTTGAAATCGAAGGTGGCGGAATTCCCTGTCACTCCCATAATTTCCTTGGACACAGAGAGTTCCAGCTTATTGCCAGCGACCTTGAAGAAAGAGTTCCCTTCAGGAATCCACTTGGATCCATCCCATTTAAGCACCTCGGTGCTATCATCCGAGATGACATTCTTGTTGATGAGGAGGTCATATCCATACCAACCGGTAGAGGTGTTCTGGTCGGTATCGACAAGAAGGAGCATCCAGTCAGGATCGGAGCAAGGGGTAATGTCAGCGGCGGTCTCGACATAGAAGCACACATTGTCCTTCGTGATAGCTACCTTAGAAGCGATAATGTCGTTACGGCCGGTGTTGTCAGTGTAGTGGATTCCGGCATAGCCTTGGGCATCGCGGTGGAAGGTGTCTCCATAGGTGTCACGGTAAACGACTTTAACCTTGTTCCAGTCGGCGAATGAGCCATCTATCGTCACTTTCTTGACCCCCTTGTTCTCAGGGATAGGACGTACTCCTTTGTAACGACGGATGTTCTGGGCCATCTGCATGTAGTAGTTGTCGGTGTAACCTCCCTTCATCGGCTGGATGGTGCGGTTGAACTCAGCATTGTACTGATCCACGAATATGAAGGGGTTATCCCTGCCGAGCCACTTGGCGGTTGGATTCTGGTTGTACTTGCCGGCAGTCCACTCGTTCCAGTCATTGAGGTAAAGGAACTGAGGATCAGCGGCCAAGGCATCCTCCCAGCGCTCCTGGAAGTATATTCCGTAACCCTCAGGATTTTCGACAGTCTTTCCGAGCCAAGAGACATAGGTAGGGCCAGGCATGTCATATTCATCAAGCTTAGGCTCACCATTAGCTCTGGACCAGGATTTACCGACACCCATAGGGAGGCTTGTCATGGTCACAGGATGTTGTGCGGGAGTGACGGCGCATTCCTCAACCTTGCCATCGTGCTTGGAGGCAAGTTCCTCGGGAGTCATGTTGATTATCCTGTCGTCAGCCATGCTGTAGCCGAAGCTCCAGTTATCCTCAGTACCGATGTAGCGCTCGCCTCCCCACTCGTAGTAACCCCACCACATGTTCCTGAGAGTGAAGAAGTTCTTCACATCATCGGAATAGTCTTCAGTCTCATAACCGCTACCGTTGGCGTCGAGCTGAGGACGGGCATTGTACAGAAGGAGAGGCTTTCCATCCCAGTAGAACCATAGGTCGGAATACTTGTTCTCCTTGTAGATCCTCTCATAGATGTCCTGAACCACCTTGACGACAGGGCCGTTATAGCACCAGAACAGGAACTGGGGCGTGCGGTTGCCTTCGGCCCTCATCTTTTCCATAACTGAGAAGGTAACCTCCCACTCATCCCAATAGCGTACGGCGTTGGTCACATCCATGACGAGCACATCCACTCCAGCGTCAGAGAGCATTGACATGTCCTTACGGATGACCCACTCATCCTGGCTGAGGAAATAACCCATCTCCGGTTCGCCCCAATGGTAGGAGCCGTATTTCCATTCGGGATTGTCGGCCTGCATGCGGGCGTTCGGATCATTGTGGAGCACCTTTGTGACATCCGCCTCGTAAGGGCTCCTGGCTTTCAGCAGGTTCTGAGTGTGCCAAGTGATATAGAAGATTCCCACGACCCTACGCTGGTCATTCTTGACAGGGCCGACAGAGTCGATTTGAGGCATTGTCCTGCCCAAAGCGTCAGTGGCCACCCAGGTGTCGGAATAGAGGTCGCCTCCTGCCGAAGAGATGGAAGAGTCCCGGGCGGTAGTGCCACAAGACATGACTGTGGCAACCAGGAGAACCGCAAACAGTGAATTGATGATCGCTTTTTTCATATTCTTCTACGATTAATAACAGAAGTGTCCCGCCCGTTTGGGGCGGGACACAACTATCCATTCATATTTGGAAGGCATCCATTACTGAGGGAGGGGCTGCCAACGCATGTTACGGACCTTCAGTGTGACTCCGGCGCCGTCACCGACATCGAAGCGGACTGTACATCCGGCCTTTCCAGACCATTTATGCTTGGCCCAGTCACCAGAGAAGTCCTTCTTGAAGGTCTTCCATTCATCAGTCTTGGAGACTGTGAACGTGGTCGAACGGCCACCGGCGGGACCGCCGTCACCGAATCCACGCTCGTTGCACCAGAAGAACTCGAGAGTGATGCTGTGGGTACACTTGTACTGGAACACAAGCATAGGACCGGCGGCATCATTCTTCAGACGGCCAAGAGGCATCCAGGAGTCACCACCCGTGGTCTCGTATGTCCACTCGGTATCGTTGCTGCGGTCATCAGCCTGATACCAGTTGAGGTGGTTGACCCAACCAGCCTGACCGAAGTTGTCAGGATAGAGGTACTCGACATCAGGATAGACGGTAGGATCGTCATCCGGGTCGGGTGCCAGCTCAGCAGCAGCCTGCTCGGCATAAGGAGAGGCACTCTTAGGATCCTTGCTGTAGTAAGCGAGGAACTCGGCGAGATGCGCCCAGTTACCCTGTGCCCAGAGCTCAACCTTGATGTAACGGGCCACCTTCTCTTGGAACAAATACATGTGTGTGGCATAAACAGGACCCGCATCGTAGTCGCATTGAGGGACGACGACATCGTAAGCGCTATCGTCAAGACTGACAGAAACCTGTACCTGCTGGATCGGAGAACCATAGCCCGCATCGGAGGCGCGACGGATAATCTCGACAGCATTGACTTTATGAGCGGAGCCAAGGTCAACAACGAACCACTGATAAGGACCGTTGCCGGCATTGAAAGGCTCAGAGTGCCAGTATGTCGCAGGATTCCTGTCAACGACTTTGTCGAAAGCGGCACTTTCATTCCAAATAGAAGAATACCTGGGGAACGACATCCTTGAAGCGGGAATCTCTCCGGTTGCGGGGGTCACGGAGAACACCGCAGGCTCCGAGACAGCCGAGCCGCTGGATGCGGTCACTGTGATATCCGTAGGTTCCGTAAAAGCTCCGATCGAGATGGTTTCGTCAGAAGAAGATGTCTTGCTGACCGACTTTGTTTCACCGAGGACATCCTTGTAAGTGATATTGACAGTGACCTCACGGTGATACTCATTGATCCAGGAGACTTTAGCTCCCTCGACCTCTGGCTTCACTGTGACAGTCTCAGCAAGATACTTATAAGCATAGGAAGCGTCCTCGGCGGCACCGGTAACGGTCTGTGAAGGACCGGCCTGACCATCGCTGGAGTAAGGGGTCAAGGTGAAGGTGTAAGTGTTAGTGTCCTCAAAACCTTCGTACACATAGCGGGTGTGTCCCTCTCCCTGAGGCCCTACAGCGAAACGGCTGATCTTGTTCTTAATGGTCTCACCACCACGCTGAAACTCAACCAGGGTGTAGTAGTAGTCGCCAGAGGTCGGATTGTCCCAAGTGAAGACGACGGATCCGATACGGGCAGAGGTCTGGACATTGGTAAGCGCTCCGGGAGCGGTCGGTGACTCGATTCTGGAATCATTCTCCAACTCAGAGCATGCCCAAAGGAGTGACGCCGCGGCGAAAAGTATGAATATGTATTTTTTCATAATCATTAACATTTAAAGTTTAACGACTACCAACCGGGGTTCTGCCAATTGTTGCCGGTGAGCTTTGTCATCTTGTTGAGCTCCCCAGTGTTGATCGGGTAGAGAGTGTACTTGCTTTCCGCGGTCTGACGAGGGTCGAAAGCGAAACGCTGATACTTGAAGGAAGATCCCTCCTGGGTGATATTCATACCAGTAACCTGCTTGGCATATTCACCGAGCACGTTCCAGCGGCGGAGGCTGAAGTAACGGTCTTGCTCGAAGGCGAACTCGATACGACGCTCATTGCGGTAGCGGGCCTCGAAATCGCCGGAGCTCAGTCCAGTAGGCAGGTTAGGCATGCCGGCGCGAGCGCGGATCGCATTCAGAGCGTCCGCCGCTGACATGTTGACTCCACTCACGTTCTGGTAAGGACCGGCAACCTGGTAAGCGACCTCAGCGAAGTTCATGTACACGTCGGTGAGACGCATCAGACGCAGGTAACCGTCCTGATTGGTATTACGGTTGGAAGCGTCGGAAGCGAACTTGCGCATGTAATAACCTGTGCAGGTGTAACGGATGTTCGTAGAGCTGATTCCACTGGTACCACCCTGGTATGTGTTGATGTAGGTACCGGCTCTCTTGGACATGTTGTAGAAAATCGAGTCGTAGAAACGAGGATCACGACCCTCGTAAGGCTTGGTCTCATCATAACCAGAGGCTGTGTTGATGATCGGCTGGAGGTGTGCGGCATCAGAGTAACCTGTGATGGCAGGCTGGCCGTTGGCCATCTCGTAAGCGTCAACAAGCTCCTGGGTAGGGCATGAACCAGCGGTTGTGGTACCGGCGATGATCGGGACACCGCACTCTGACCAAACAGCGACTCTTGTACCGCCAAGGATCGTCTCCTTGTCAGCGGAACGAAGGTCATTGGGGTTAGTCAGGTGATACAGGGCATAAGCTGAGTTGGCGTCTGTTTTCGCGGTCCAGAGAGCGTAACCATTGGCGAGAAGCTTGGCAAGAGCGTCAGCCGCCACAGAAAGGGCCTGCTGCTTGTCAAACGAGCCATTGTCGTGAAGAGGGCTGATGGCGTACATCACAGCCTCGGCGCGGATCGCCTGAGCGACCGCCTTGGTCATGATGCCCCACTGGCCGTCACGATAGACATAGGAGAAATCCTCGGAATCCGGGACGGAGATAGCCTCGTCGCAATCCTTCAGGATCTGATTGACGATATCCGTCACGCTGGCGCGGGTGTCACCCGCATAATCATGGGAAGTGCCAAGGTCAGTCGTGAAGAGGGGAACTCCACCGAAACGCTTCAGGAGCTGCATGTAGTACAAAGCGCGGAGTACTTTGGCCTGGGCGCCCCATGCGGCCCTTTCCATGTCGGTAATACGTGCGGTAGCTGTTTCGATGTTGTCGAGGAACACATTGCACTTGCGGATTCCCTGATAATAATGGGCCCAAGGGTCACCATCATAATTGTAGGTTCCGTAATTGGTGGCGTTCAGCGACTGGTTGTACCAGTAGTCGTACTTGGTGCCGGAAGTGATAGACTGGGCATCCTGCGCGTCATCAGTGAAGGAGCCGGCCCTGAGCTGGGGGGCAACCACGTAATTGTAGCAGGAATTGATGTAGCCGCGAGTCTTGTCACGGTCCGAGAACACCTGGCTCATGTCAGTTGTACCGTTGTCCCTCAGGTCAAGCATATCGTTGCATGCCGGAAGGGCAAGAACGGCAAGGAACAAAAGAACGATATATTTTTTCATATCTTTCATCTTTAATAGTTTGGATCAGCCTAGAAGGACACGTTAACACCAATCCTGTACATACGGAAGACAGGGAGGTTAGTGACATTGTTGCCTTCAACGGGCATGTCGGCAGGAAGCTTGTCGAAGCAGAACAGGTTCTGTCCGCCAAGATAAACCTTTGCCGTACCGGCACCAATCGAATCGCAGAAGCGCTTAGGAAGCTTGTAGGCTACCTCGACGTTCTTCAGACGGATGAACGAGGCGTTCTTGTAGAAGTAGTCGCTCGTCTGGGTGTTGGTCGTGGAGGCGGTGGAGAGAGCCGGGAAGTCGATAGGATCGCCGTTGAGCCAGCGCTCAGCTGTCCAAGCGTTCCTCATGCTCTCGGTGTAGAAACCGTCACGAATCGAGTTGTAACCGTAAAGGTAGGAGTAGTTGCGGTAGTAATCGCCTACACCCTGGAAGAGAGCGGTAACCTCAAAGTTCTTCCAAGAGAAACCAAGGTCGAAGGCGAAGGTGTAGCGAGGAAGCCAACCCTTCGCGATAGGAGCCTGGTCCTTGTCGTCGATCACACCGTCATTGTTGAGATCCTGGTACTTGATGTCTCCAACCCTGGGATTACCGAATGAATATTTCGCATGGGCGTCAATCTCATCCTGGAAGTTGAAGAGACCATTGCCGTTGCTGTAATCCACAAGATAGCCCCACTGCTGTCCATAAGGGAAACCTTCGGTGCGGAGACGATAGACATAGTCCTCAGACCTCTCGGACTCACCCACATTGATAACCTTGTTATGGTTGTACGCGAGGTGACCGTTGAGATGGAGTGCCCAGTCCTCATTGAAACGCTTGTTGTAGCCAACTGAGAGTTCCCAACCCTGGTTCTCGAACTGACCCATGTTCAGCACAGGGAAAGATCCGAGGGCGATACCCTGATAGGAAGGAATGAGAGCGGTTGAACGGACAAGAGCGTTATCGACTTTCTCCTTGAACACATCGAAGCTGACAGTGAACTGGTTGCCGAGACCGAGGTCGATTCCGACATTGGCCTTCTTGATCTTCTCAGGCTCAAGAGCGGCGTTACCGTAAACAGACTCGTTGGTGTAGTACCGCAGCCAGGGGATATTACCACCCTGGACAGAGGTGACCTGATCCTTGTAGGCATAACGATCGTACCCGGTAGCGTCATTGCCAGTGATGGCATAAGAGGCGCGGAACTTCAGGAGGGACAGCCAGGAGGCGTTATCCTTGATGAAGGACTCGTTGGAGGCAATCCAAGCCGCGCTGACCGCAGGTGTCCAGAGGAAACGAGTCGCCCTCGGGAAGTAGTCGGAAGCGGAATAGCCTGAAGCCAGATGGAGTGAATAACGATGATCGTAGTTGTAGAAAGCCTCGACACCGGTGTAAATACGGCGATAGTCATATGTCGCCGCGTAGTTGCCGGTCTGGTCGATGAAGGACTGGTACATACCGTAGGCGTTGGCATTCAGATGATGCTTTCCGAAGTCGCGGGTGTAACCAGCCTCTCCCTTGTACGATGTGTATCCATAAAGAGCGGTTCCCTTGCCATAGTTAAGAGTGCCGTCGATGGTGGTTCCAAGCTGGGTGAAACTCAGTTTGGACCAGTCGTCGTCGCGGTAAACCCTCTTGTAGCTCTGGAGGGTGGTCATGTTGGCGGTGATGTAGGAGAGATAACCCACACTGGCTTTGGCCCAGAGACCAGGTGTGATGAAGCTCAAGTCAAACTGGAGACCGCCCTGGCCATAGATGTTGGTGTTGGTCGTGTTGGAGTAACCACTCCTGTTCAGCAATCCGTAAGGGCTGTTGCCCATATTCACAGTAGAGATCACATCACCGGCCTCCTGAATAACGGTCTCACCATCGGATCCGAGAATCTCAGGTGTGACAGCGCCGTAAACTGTCGGAGGCATGAACGCCATGTGCTCGTAGATGGTGCTGTTGTAAGCCGTGTTTCCATTAGGAGTGTGAGCCTTGACAACAGAACCGGCGAGATTCATGAATAGACCTATCCAGCGGTTGACCATCACGTCGATATTCGAACGGAAGTTCAAACGAACTTTCTCATTGTCAGTCTTGTAACGATCATTATCAGTGTTCCAGAAGGAACCCTGGTGGATAAAGTTCATAGTGGTGAAGTACTGAACGCGGTCACTTCCACCCGTAGCGTCGATGGCGACCCTCTGAAGGTTGGATGCCTTCTTGAGGAGCATGTCAGCCCAATTGGTATTCGGATACAACTCAGGGTTGGAGCCTTTCTTGAAGTTGTCAAGAGCTTGCTCTGAGAAGAAGACGTTCTTACCGCGACCGTCGTTGACAGCTGCCTGGTTACGCATCATCGCGTACTCGTAGGAGTCGAACTGATGCATAACGTCAACCGGCTGCTCGACTGTCTCGGAGATGTTGACTCCGACCTTGAGCTTGCCAGGGGTTCCCCTCTTGGTGTTGATCACGATGAGACCGTTGGAGCCGCGGAGACCATAGATGGCCTGGGAGGCGCCGTCCTTAAGGAGAGAGATGGACTCAACCTCCTCAGGAGAGATACGGTACAGGATGTCGTGGGAATAGCTGTCGTACAGAATACCGTCGATAACGACACCGGCGGATCCGTCACGGATCGAGTGGACTCCGCGGACGAACATCGAGAGTTCCTCGTAAGTTGGCTCGAAAGTGCTCTCGATCGTTGTCAAACCAGCAAGGCGGCCCGAAAGGGTCTGCTGGAGACGGGTGTTCAGAGATTTGCCGAGGGTAGTTCCCGAAACTGTCGAAACGGCGTCGGAGAGATCCTCGCGGTAGACCTTGGAATAGCCCAAGTTCACAAGCTCGGCGAGAGCGTGGCCGTCATCTTCAAGGACAACCTGCATGTCGGAGCCAGCCTTCACTGTCTGCTTTTTGAAGCCCACGAGCGAGAAGGTCAACTCATCAGAGCTGTTCGCCAAAGCGGTGTACTGGCCGTTCTTGTCTGTGATATACAAGTCTTTGCTGTTCGCGGAGACAATGACACCGGGCAGAGGGTTCCCGTAAATGTCCTTCACGGTACCCGATACAGCGATGTCAGACTGCGCGTTAGCTACAAAGGCACTGCCCAGAAGCAAGAGCGCCGCGGCTGAGATTATATGCTTGTTCATCATATCAGATTCTTAATTAATAAGGTTTGAGGAACTACTACCAACCGGGGTTCTGCCAATCCTCACCGGTGACGGCGAGCATGTTGTTAACCTCGGAAAGCGGAATCGGGACTTTCAGGTACTTGTTCGTGTAGCACTGACGCTCCTTGATAAGGTGACGGTCATAGGTGTAACCTGTGACTTTGTTATTGGCGTCAACATGGCAGGTGATGTAAGCGGCGGTCACCCAATGGTCCGTAGCGGAGAGATCTCCGTCAGGTTTGCACCAACGGCGAAGGTCGAAATAGCGCTGACCCTCGAGGGCGAACTCAACACGGCGCTCATTGCGGATGCGGAGGCGGAGGTCGTTACCAGAAACACTGGCAGGAATCTCAGGCATATGGACACGGGCGCGAACCCTGTTGGTGGCCTGACGGGCCTCATCCTCATGACCGCTCTCAAGCGCGGCCTCGGCGAAGTTCAGAAGGATCTCAGCGAAACGATAATCCTTATGGTCAGCTCCGGAGAGGGTAAGTGAAGCATGGTCTGAGTTCGGATGGGCGAACTTACGCTCGAAGTAACCTGTACGTGTGGCGGTACGTCCTGTGAGAGCCCAGCCCATAAGGCCTTCAGGCTGCTCTGTGACTGTGCCACCCTTCTCCCAACGAGCCCAAGTGGCGACTGTACGGGAACCACGCCATCCGGCGTCCTGGCCGGCGTTCTCGAATGAGTTCGCCGCAGCGGCGCTACCCCAAGTGCAATAACGCTTTGAACCATTATAATATATGGTGGCGTAGAAACGAGGGTCGCGGTTGGCGTACGGGTTCTGAGGATCGTACAGGGTGTTGGCCTTGTTGTAATTAGGCTGGAGATGGAACTCATCGTTGTAAGGCTTGGCGAGGTCGAGGACAGGCTGGCCGTCTATGGTCTCGTAAGCGTCAACAAGCTCCTGTGAAGGGCAGGTACCGGTCTTGTAACCGCAGATAGCACCGATGCAGTCGACATTGGCGACATCCCAAGCGCCATTGGTGAGCTGGAAGATTGTCTCCATGTCGGCAGGAGTCTCACTGTAAGCCTGCGAGTTATTGAAGTACTCGTTATAAATCTGAGCGTCCACGTTAGGCAAGTGGGCTTCAGGAGCTCCCCAAGTGTTAGGGATGTTCAGTTTGTCATAAAGCTTGAAGCCGTGAGCCTCGAGCTCGCTCATTGCCTGCTTGGTGACATTGTAAGCCTCAGTCCAGTAGTTGTTTCCGTCATTGTAAAGAGGGCTGGCGGCGAAGAGGATCATCCTTGACTTGATAGCCCAGGCGAGAGCCTTGCACATCCTGCGCTTCTCACCGGAGTTTGTGATTCTCCAAGGGA
>OMQO01000202.1 GCA_900313275.1 uncultured Bacteroidales bacterium | reverse complement strand
AGGCGAAGAATACTGGGTGAGATATCCTTTGGGTAGTGATAAGATTATTAAACTCCAGCGAGCCTACAAGGACCGCGAAATTGACTCTTTATCCATTGAATTTGGAAAGGGCCCATTTAGAGAAGATCTTGCTACCGATACTCCTCTTGCCTTGATGTTTCAAGACATATGCGACACATATAAACAGATTTGGCAGATTGATTCTAAACGATTGTACGTAAGGGAAGTATATGTCAATGGCGAAAATGATGTTCTTATGAACATTGTCTGGAAACCTAAGGATGAAATGTATCGGGTTCTTCTTTCATCAAGAAAAAAAGATGCCTTGATGAAGTTTGATGACATAACTCCAAATCCTGAATCTTCCCATCTCAATGAATACAAAGAGATTGAGCCGGGCCTCTATTATAGATTTGATGGGAAGTTTAACCCTCGACATTGAATAGACGCTAAATTCGAATTTATCGGTCCCTTCCAGCAGCAATAAAAAAAGAACCGCTACCCAAATCTTCCTTCTTGATGGGTCTAAGCGGTTCTTTATTCTTATCTTATATCCGGCTACATCAGAGGGTCGGGTTTGGCAGTGATACAACTTGAGTGTCCTGCCTCTCCTTTCCCGGCTCCTGATGTTGTCCTGTCCTCTTCGGTTCAGGCATCAAGGGCTTTTTCTGGTGTCCGGATGTTCTTTTTCATCTTCTATGGATAAGGCTTTCGGTGTGGTTTTAGGCGGAATGATTATATTTGTGTGGCTCTGGTAAGCCCACTGTAAAACAATCCGGTGGATTTGGACAGGATTCATTTCATTATGGACCCTGTCCTTTTTCAGATTACCTTGATGTACTTCTCCCTCTTCCCAGAGCCAGGCGTCGTAAGCTGCTTCTCGGTCACTCTGTCATCCCTTTTGTGGAGATGATATGATATCCATTCTTTTGGCTATTCTCTTGAATGAGATTCTTCTTTTTTGTCTCCAAAGTCTCTTGTTCTACTGGAATCCCCCAAGAAGAAAAATCAATATTGGGAAGAATCTGTTGTGAATAGACATACAGGACTCCATTCTCAACTTTGTACAAAACATAGTCTTCCCCATCATACCTCAAATCTCTCCCTGGGTCATATGACCATTTCCTGGAAGCAATGTTTTCAGGAGAGATGGTAATGGCCTCATGCTGACCAAGCAGACCAGTTCTTTCTCCTCTTGCATACAAAGTAGTTGCCCTTCCAGAATAATCAAGGACATTGATTTGATAATCATTGAAAGATTCAAAATGATCAGGGAAAACCACAAGAATCCCAATAAGTCCTCCAAGAACAGCAAATAATAGAAATAAAAGGATCCTTTTGATTGTTGCACCCATATTCAGAACAGTGTATTTGATACTTGAATTACAAGAATAATGGCTGCAACTATCATTCCAGTTTCTCATAATAACCCCATGCTATTCAATTTAATACTCATCTTCTCATACAGAAAAAAGGAAAACAGCATTGGAGCCATTTCCCTTTCAACTCATCTGTTTCATATCATCAGAAGTTTGTTTCCATCATCTTCTTCCTGGTCTTGTCCCTAATGGCGATATAGGGTTTCAGGGAATTGTACCTCACCTTAGCACATCGACGGCCTACCTTTACCGCCGATATGACAACCTACTACTGCCCGAACATGGAAGAAGCGCTCCGCCGTGCCAAGAAAGCGGGGCGAGAGCCAGGTTGTTACTTCGGCGGTATAACCCTAAGGAGCGGTAGACGGGTTTTTTGACAGACGCTTGCGCAAGTGTCAAATTTTCTCAGTTTTTGACACTTGAATGAAACCTTGCTTCAATACGGAACTGATGGATATCCTGTCTGATTGATTACTCATTCAGGGATTCTTCCCAACCGAAAATATCCTTTATTCCAATTCTCTCCTCGGCCGGAAGGTCGATACGGGCGACAGCGGTATTGACCACCTCCACGAATCCGACGCCATCAACGATATTGGTGGGGATGGTCACCGGTTCCACGATTTCCGGATAGTAACCCTCCGATGTAATCGTCCGCAAAGAACGCAGGTAATGATAGGCTTCCTGCGAACAATGGCTCAGGCGGACTTCCAGCCGGTGCTCCGCCCGGCATCGCTCGAGGCCGCGGGACTCGATCCATTCATAGCCTATTTGTTGGACAAGCAAGTCGGAAAGAAGGAGGAAATCAGGGCCCTCATCGTCCCAGGAAGAGAAGGTGTTCATTTTCAGATGCGCCGTCCCGTCCCGGAACAACTGGTCGGTGAAGCAGGCGAAGGAACCATTCCCGGAGAAACTGAATATGTTCAAGTCTTCCTGGCCCATGCCGCCGTCCAGAAGGACCGGATCGTCTATATCCTGAATCGATCGAGAGACATCCAGCGTAATGGAGACGTCAGGACCACCATCCTGGAAAGAATAGGTTCCGTCGGATATTTCCCGCAGAGTGATGCAGTACCAGTTGTCTTCCCCCTTCCGGTCAGGCACATCGGCCCGAACCTGGAGATAAGTGTCGCTCCAATCCGGATGCATGACCGTGACGCGGGTAGTGTCGACCCGGGTGATTTCCACCGGTTCCGGGACAGTCAGTTCCTGGGACGACGCCCGGTAGGTTCCATGATTCGCTTCAATCGTCAGTTTCACTTTGTCGCCCGATTTGAGTGAGGCGGAAAAAGTGACGGGCAACTGCTTATAATATGCCGGATCCTGATAGTTGAGAAGGATGCTGTTGTAGTGCTGTCTTGTTTCGGGAGCGACAGAAACGGTTGCTACTTCCTTCCCATTCACATAACAGGTCACCGTGGCTTCCTCCACCGGTTTTACAAGTCCACCGTCGCTGAGGGACACACAGACCGTCTGGGAAGCAGCGGCCTGGTCCAGCCAGCCGGTCACCATCAACACCGGCTTCACCTGGCTGAAATCGTAGTCTATCGTGTTCGTACACGCTCCGACAAAGAGCGTCAGTATGGGTATGAGTAATCGTTTCATGCGCTTAGAATGTCCTCGTGTAACCAATGGAAGGGAAGATAGGAAGAAAGGTGATTTTCTTGAGTCGTACCGTGTTGACTTCTTGCCATTGCGTGCCAGATCCATCCAAGTTGGAGCTCCCGATGAGATGTTCATCGTTTTCCTTCAATACCAAATTCGGATTCATCCGGTTGTAAACATTATATACACTCAGGTTCCAGATTCCCTCCCCCCTGTTATGCTTCCGGTGGAAATTGAAGCCCAGGTTCAACGTATGGCTGGCTGGCAGCCGGTAGTTGTTCCGGGAGGTTACCAGGTCGGCATAACGGGGAGGGTTGAAAGGAGATGTCATCACAATCCGCCGTTCCGGAAGCGTGGTTGTACCGCCAGAAGCGAAATTCCAGGTGGCGCTTATGTCGAACTTCTCATTGAACTTGTGATTCACCAGCAGGTTCACGTTGTGTCGACGGTCATAGCGGTAAGGGAAACGCTCTCCGTGGTTGATGGTCGGGAACAGCCGGTCGCTTTTGGCAAGGGTATAACCCAGCCAGCCGGTAGTCTTTCCCATCGTCTTCTCGATGAAGAGTTCAATGCCCATTGCCCGGCCTGTCCCCACTTCCACCTTGTTCTCCCAGCCGCTTGAGTCGAACATGAAGGCAACACCTCCTTGGTGATGGGGACCCACAGGTCCACCGGGAGCGAAATCTGGGAGGAGGAAAGCAGGTGGACATACTGCGACATCCGGGAATAAGACACCTTGGCCGACCAGTCCTCGCTCATCGCGACTTTGGCGCTCATACGCGGTTCCAGGGACCAGTAGGTTTTCCCCTGCGTTCCAAAGAGGGATGCATGAAATCCGGGGTTCAGGGTCAGGCGGCTGCCGATACGGATATCATCCTCGACATACAGGCTGGCCTCATGGCCCACCTGCTCGGCGTTGCTCTTCATGCTGATGGTGGTGTCTATCTGGACGACACCCCCCATCACCTCGCGGGCATAGGTAGTGAACGTTTCCGGGATGAAGGTGTGGTAGGTATAATCCGCGCCGAACTTGACCTTCTGGGAAGGAGACGGAGTATAATCGAAATCGACTTTCGCCACCCAGTCGCGCATGCCGGATCTATAGTCGAATTGATACCGGTTGTTTCCAAGGCTCCCATCCAGGCCGGTCTCCTTGGAAACCAGGTCCGACTCTATCTGCATTTTATAGCGGTTGAAAGCCACCGTCGTGTTTGCAAATAGTTTAGGTCCCAAGACATGGTTCCAACGGAGCGCCGCCACGGTGTTTCCCCAGCGGATGCCTATGTTCTGATTGTCCGCGATGTCCCCTCCCGTCCTACCGCTGCCATAATTGTCCTGGTTGCGGTAATAGAAATCATCCAGCCCGTTGTAAACATTGAAATACAGGCGGTCACGGTCACTGAACCGATGCGTGAGTTTGGCATCAAGATCGTAGAAAAAATAGTTCCCGTCGAAACCGGTGAGTTTGATGAT
>OMQO01000061.1 GCA_900313275.1 uncultured Bacteroidales bacterium | reverse complement strand
ATCCGTACAGCCTTCTCTCGGATACTGTCACATGGTCGTCCCAAAGCTTGATGATGGTGTAACCTGGATTCTTCCTCGCTGAAAGGGTCGAGCGGCAAAGCACTCCCGGAAGGCCATCATACACCATGGAGTGGTTCGAATGCCAGTGACCTCCGATCAGGAAACGAGTTCCTATCCTCTTCAATTCCCTGGTCACGTCAAAGTAATTCAGAACGGAAGTATCTTGGGGATAATGATTTATGAACACGGTCTTCTGTCCTCCCTCAAGGCTTCCGAGCCAATCCATGCTCTCCTTGGGAAGCAGCGCCGGCGCCATCCTCATATCCGGCCCGCAATTGCAACCTATAAAACGCCATCCTTTGCGAGTGAAATCGAAATGGTCGTAGCCGAAAACCTTTCCGAAAGTGTCACAACCGCTTTCTGACCACTTCGCGTCATGATTGCCAGCGACGATATAGTAGCTGTATCGTAAAGAATCAAGCATGGACTTTACCGCCTCGATTTCCTCATCGGTTCCGAAATCGGTCACATCACCTCCGACCAGGACAAAATCCAGATCCGGAAGAGAATTGACATCCCTTACGCAACGGCTTATGTCACTGACCGATACCGAACCTTCGGAATAATGGAGATCGGTCAGGAAAGCGATCTTCAGAGGTGTCTCCTGAGCGAAAACACCGACCGAAGCCAAGCTGAGGAAGATAGCTATAAAGAATGTGGTTTTTATCCTGTCCATAAAGGATAAGGTATAAGGCAAAAATAATCAAATTGATGGACATATTCATTATATTCGCGATGAATAACCCTCTAAAAACCAATCAAAATGAGACTTTTGCTGGTGACCTTGCTCCAATCATTCGCGATTTGGGCCCTATCCCCTTCCGGAAACGGCATAGTGTTAACCCCTTCTGAAGCGAATCTCCCTTATGAGGACCATATCGAGATGAGCGGTGAACAGATGGCCTTCGTGCTGCGTTGGGGTGTCGCTTCCGACCGATCATTCCACAGCGAGAGGTCCCTGGTCTTCCCGATGCTCAGGACAATCCCGAACAACACCCATGCGAGCCTTATGCACAGGATGGGTGTGGATGTCCCGTCACTAATCACAGTGAATGGCTATTCTCTTACAGCTGAGAAAGTTGAGAGTGTGAAGCTGGACGGTTACATGGAGGTGATCAGCACCTTCGTCGCCAGCAGGACACGGCCCGGTGTGGTTCCTGCCCCTTCAGTGAGGTTGACGAGGAATATATTCCCCTCACCGGACAAACCCCTTATGGGAGAGACCTATTCTCTGGAAAACATCACGGAAAAGCCTGTGACTGTGTACATTCCAGAGTTCTCGCAGGTAATCGCGACCCCTGCCGAAAAGGGTGTTACAGGCTCGTACATCATCCGGGGAGACATCCTGGGAAGCGGCACGTTCACTCTTCAAGGTGGAGAAAAGATCCGTTTCGGAGCCTGCTTCCAGGCATACAGGGCCGGTGAGTCAAAGATAGAACCGGACCTTGAAAAGGAGTTCGCGGCCCGCCAGGCGTACCTCGCCCTAGTTGACGGGAATCTCGTTCTTGACACACCAGACGACGTGATAGACAGGGAGTTCCGCTTCGCTAAGATAAGGGCGTCCGAGAGCATATTCAAAACCGCCGGAGGCTACATGCACGGTCCGGGCGGAGAGTCCTACTATGCCGCAATTTGGGCTAATGACCAAGCTGAATATGTCAACCCGTTCTTCCCTTTCCTGGGCTACTGGAAGGGTGACGATTCGGCGCTGAATTCTTACATGCATTTCGCCCGCTTCATGAATCCGGAATACAAGCCTATCCCGAGTTCAATCATAGCCGAAGGAATTGACATTTGGGATGGGGCCGGCGACAGGGGTGACGCCGCGATGATCGCCCACGGGGCCTCCCGTTATGCTCTTGAAAAAGGCGACCGCGCTGAAGCGGAGAAACTTTGGCCTCTCATCGAGTGGTGCCTTGAATATTGCCACAGAAAGTTAAACTCCGACGGAGTCGTGCTTTCCGACTCAGACGAGTTGGAGGGACGTTTCCCGTCGGGAGACGCCAATCTTTGCACTTCAACGCTTTATTATGACGGTCTGCGCTCGGCTGCTTTCCTAGCCAAAGAACTCGGTAAAAGCGCCTCAGTATCAAAGCTTTATAATTCAAGAGCCAACAAACTCGCAAAGGCTATAGAAGCCTATTTCGGAGCCGATGTCCAGGGGTTCCACACCTACCGTTATTACGACGGCAACGATGTTCTTCGCTCCTGGATCTGCATGCCGCTGATTGTCGGTATCCTTGACAGGGCTGAAGGTACTATCGCCGCCTTGACTTCCGACAAACTCATGACTAAGGACGGACTTCTCACACAGCAGGGCAGCGAGACATTCTGGGATCGCTCGACACTATATTCTTTAAGGGGTATGTACATAGCCGGGGACACGAAGACCGCAGGGGATTTCATGAATTACTACTCTACCCGCCGCTTGCTGGGAGACCATGTTCCCTACCCGATCGAAGCCTGGCCAGAAGGTTCCCAAAGGCATCTTTCCGCGGAAAGCGGACTCTATTGCAGGGTAATCACAGAAGGAATGTTCGGAATACGCCCGACCGGTTTCCGCTCTTTCACAGTCACACCACGCCTTGCCGAAGGCTGGAACCAAATGGCGCTCAAGCACATACGGGCATTTGCCGGAGACTTCGACCTGACTGTCACACGCCTTCCGAAAAGCAAGCTGGAGATAACGGTGACCGATCACGTCTCAGGCACCACCAAGACATATAAGCTTGTCTCCGGCGCCACCATCTCGGTCAAATTGTAGCCTGTTCCGGACAAAACCTTATTCCGGGGTACGCCCCTCAATGAATAATAGGGCCAGAGGCCCTCAAAACAAAGAAGCGGCAAGTAATTGCCGCTTCTTTGTTTTGAGGTGCCTAGCGGAATCGAACCGCTGTCCCAGGTTTTGCAGACCTGTGCCTAACCGCTCGGCCAAAGCACCATTGGGATTGCAAATATACGAATTAAATTTAATATTCAAAATCCTTTTCTACTCCACATAAAGCAAGAGACCTTTGAGGTACTCCCCTTCCGGGTGGTAGATATTGACGGAATGGTCGGCCGGCTGGTTGAGCCTGTCGAGAATCCTGACAGAGCGCCCGGTCTGGGCGGCGGCGGAGAATACTGCCAATGCGAACGACTCTTTATCAACTACTTGAGAGCAACTGAAAGTGAACACAAGACCTCCCGGAGCAACCTTTGAAATCGCGGCCGCATTCAAGCGCTGATAGGCTCTCAAAGCATTGCTCAAAGCCCCACGGTGCTTGGCGAATGCCGGCGGATCGACAATCATCAGATCGTATTTATCCTCAGGTACTTCCCTCAAGAAATCAATGGCATCGGCACAGATGTCATCGTGCGATGAGTCAGAGAAACCGTTCAATGTCATATTCCTGGCAACCATCTCGATAGCTTTCTTAGAGCTGTCCACTGAATCAACATGGACAGCCCCGGCCTTCAACGCATAGACCGAGAAACCACCTGTGTAGCAGAAAAGATTCAAAACATTCCGGCCAGAGGAATAGCGCCCGACAAGCGCGCGGTTCTCTCGCTGGTCAAGGAAGAAACCCGTCTTCTGGCCTTCTGTCCAATTGACAAGAAACTTGTTCCCGTTCTCCAAGACCACCTGCTCATCATCAGAAAAGCCTTCTGCCTTAAACAAATAGCCATCGACAAGATCCAAGCCCGCCTTAAAGGGAGCGGTACCTGAACTCTTGTCATAAACAGCCTTCAAACGTTCTCCGAAAACAGTCCGCAAAGCCTCACAGATGGCCCCCTTGGCTCTGAACATACCAACTGAGTGCGCTTGAAGGACACAGACTCCGTCGTACCAGTCCACAATAAGACCAGGAAGACCGTCACCTTCTCCATGTACCAGTCGGAAACAATTGGTTGAAAGACCGTTAGAGAGTCCGGCGGCTTCCCTGACCGCCAGGGCACGGCGGATCATATTCACCCAGAAATCAGCCCCGAACACATCTTCTCCGGCAAAGCTCAGGACCCTTACAGCGATGGAACCGACTTGATAGTGGCCATAGGCGAGGAAAGAACCATCCTGCGCGAACACCCCTACGATGTCCCCTTCCGATGGCTGTCCGACAATCTGCGCTATCGCCCCGGAAAAGACCCAGGGATGGAATCTACGCAGGGACTCATCCCTTCCTTTCTTGAGTATGATCTTTGTCATTGTTTTCGGCATTCTTAGGAGGAAGCGGCATCATCTGTTCTGGAGTCAGCGGATGCTTCTCTGAATTCATTAGTTTGAGGTACATTTCCCTGCACACCCACGCGTCTGTGGCGGCATAAGCCTGCTGGGCCTCGGACAGGGTCTCAGCCTCCCAATTGGATAACTGCTGTGTCTTTGATATCTTGATACCCAAGATGTTAGCGGCCATCTTCTTCACGGCCTTGTCCCTGATCCCATATTCCCAAACAATCTTCTGAAGATCGACAAAACCCCTTGGAGGAAAATCATCGTATTTCTCAAGCCCCCGGACATCATCGGTGACGGCCGCCCCGACTTTAATAATACCAGCGTCCGATAGGATCGCCCTCAGCTGTTTGGGGATTCCTCCCATAAGTTTCACCCTGAAAAGGAAAGCCTTATCAGCACCGGACAGTTGCAGCAAGGAGACTCCATAATGCGGTTGGCCGGAAGAGAAGGTCGGCCTTGACTCCGTGTCAAATCCGAGGATCTTCTGCCTTTTGAGGTAACGGACCGCTCTTAAGAAGTCCAGGCCGAGGCTGTTAATGACCTTTATCTTACCAGTGAACCCAGCAGGTTCCAGCTTATCTATTTCTTCCGGGGTTAAACTTATTTTGTACATGCGAATAATATGTGTCCGGAGCGAACACGCCGATCGTGTCCGCAAACTGTTCGGGAGCGAGGTTGTCGTCAAAAACAGAAGCCTTTTGGAAAGACTCATCCTCGGATCCGAGAATCATAAGAAGCCTGGCGGAAGGGTAGGCTATGGCATGAGTGAAAAGGTTTTTCTCACGCATCACCTTGTAACAAGCCTTGGTGTAAGAAAAAGCCGTGTCACTTGAGAATATGACAGGTACATCGCAACCGATCTTCTCAAACAGGTCAGTAACATCATCCCCACCCCTGACTCCAAACTGAGGGGCACAGAGAATCAGCACTTTACAATGAACGGCCGTGTCCAAAGCAGCCAAGGCGTTCTTGACAGCCCTCTCTCTGAAAAGCGCCGAATCAGCCCCCTCGACAGAGAGCGAGTCGTAGGGCTGGACCGTGAAATCAAAGATTGGCACAATTGTCTCACCGGCGAAATCAGGAAGGGAATCGGGGATCTCCCGGGCGTCAACATTATCAAACTCATCACTTCTCATCATCTTCTCCCCAAGAATGAGGCAACGCATCGGATCCCCGACAAGGACAATCGTGCCCGTCGGCTTCCCCGCTTCCCTCGCCATCGCCTGTAGAGACGGAAGAGAATCGGCGACAATCCTGTTGACAAACTCAATCGAAGTATAACCGGTCTCAACCCTTCTTTCGCAGGAGAAGAGTGACACCAGCAGTGACAGAGTGATTAACAAATACTTGAGTCTCAAAACAAATAGGATTGAATCTCCGCGAAGTTAATAAAATCAATCCAACAATGAAAGAATCCGAGGGACAAGCAAGCTCCGGACATATTCCTCCTCCATGAAATGCGTTCCATCGTAAATCGTCCAGGAGCCCTCTCCGAAATACTTTTTCCATGTCCTGACCATCACTACGCCGCTCCTGCGGTACCTGTCCTTGGTGCCGAAAAAGGCATGGAAATAATCCTCGCTCCCATTCAAAGGAGTGTTATTCAACGCTTTCTGACGCATCCCGCGCCACTTAAGAAGAGTCTTCCTGTCAAAATGGAGTGCCTGACGATCCCCTTCTCTAGGATGGTAATACCAATCGAAAAACCGTGTTACCCCAGGAATCCACGCGATAGCGGCGAGTATCCTGAAGAAGATAGGAGCGTTCAGGGATGGAGAGACGAAAAGATGTGGATAACCTTTGATTGCCACCGCATGGATGGCTCCCAGGCTCTCCCCTATCACAAGATCCGGCTTCGCCTCTTCAACCCAGGATGCCAATTGCCTGGTCGCCACCTGGGGATCAAAGTCGTAAGTCCTTATGAATATGCTATATTCAGGACTAAGAATGTCCTTGAGAATCGAAGGGATGCGGCTGTCACTTCCACCTCCCATGCCGTGGACATAGAGGATGGTTTTAGGATTCTTCACTTCGTTCAGAATGACAGGGGAAGAAGGCGAGGTTGATAAGGATGTAACCAGAGAAGGCTGAGAGGAAGATGAGCGACCAGTGTAGTTTGAACAAAACCACGACCAGAACAGCGGCAAAGGCCACTGCGAGGAACACTATTCGCTTGATGTTCTCGACCTTGGAAGCCTTGGTCCCACCCCCGAACTTCATTGAGAACATCGGGATCTCACTGACCAGTAGAAGGCTCAGGACGAGCGCCAAGACAGGCAAAAAGACCGGTCCGGAGCACCAGGAAGCCAGCAGGCTCTCCCGCGAATGGAAAACAAAGCAAGCCAGGGAGCCACATACCATCGCCGCGGCGGGAGTAGGCAAGCCAAGGAAACTCGCATGCTGACGCTCATCCACGTTGAATTTCGCTAGCCTAAGGCCGGAGAAAGCAGCGAGAATAATCGGGAAATACTTAAGGATCAGCACATTGGTTCCTCCCGAAACGAAGAGCATCACCGAAGGCAGCACTCCGAAAGAGACCGTGTCAGCTAGTGAATCCAGCTCCTTGCCTATCCCCGAGGAAGCCTTCAACAACCTGGCGGCCAACCCATCGAAGAAATCAAACACAGCCCCGAGAATCATGAAGATGAAACCAAGGTCGGGGCGGCCATCCAAAGTCAGAATCACCCCCACGACCCCGCAAAGGAGGTTCATGGAGGTGATAGAGTCTGGAATATGCTTCCGGATGTTCATTTACTTGATGCCAAGTTTCTTCTTAAGGTCCTTGGAGAGAGCGTCCTTGTGGACCATGATGTCCATGGTCTTACCGGCGACGAAGTTCTCTGAGACATACCAGATGCCCTTGTACTTGCCGCTCTCGCCCCAAGAGTTCTTGACCATGTAGTAAAGAGTGCCGTTCTGATCCTTGGCGATACCGAAGATCTGCATTCCATGGTCGTCCGTTGTGGTCTTGTTGTCAAACCACTCCTGACGCATCTCCGGGGTGGGGACAATCTCCTTGGGGATCTCCACGGGAGCCTTCTGAGCCTGAGCGGGATCAGCACCGACCCAACGGGCCTGATCGCTTCCGGTGGCGACAGCCTTGGCATCCACAAGGACGCCGATACCGTTCCTTGTGAATCCGATCTCACTCACATCCGAACCCCAAGCGGCGGTGTATCCCTTCTCGACAGCGGTCTTGAGGGCGTCCATCAACTCATCAAGAGGAACATTGTAAGAAGGATCGCCTCTCCAGTTGTCACCGATCTCAAGCACGAAAGGCTTGTAGAAAGGATGGTGTGTGAAGGAGGTAAGTGTCACATAATCAGAAGGAACGAGTCCGAGTTCATCCCTATAGGAAGCGGGAGTGTAGGTCTTGCCGTTAACCTCGAAAGTGGTCGGGCACTCACCAAAGAAGCTGTCAACCATAGCATCGAAGCCAGCCTTCCAGGTCTTGGAGAGACCACCTCTGGCAGACCTCTTGGCGATGGTCTCGACATATGCCTTTGTCACGGCGTCAATCTCCCCGTGTGAAGGAAGGGTCTGCTTTCCGGGCATCGCTGACTGAGGGACGATACCATAGTCATCTATGACATGAAGCACATCGTCAGCCTCGGAACCAGGGCCGAAACGGAGATCACCATCCAGACGGACATACTTGTCAGCCCTATCCTTATAAGAAAGGGAAACGACATACATCTCGGAAAGATCAGGATAATCGGCAGCATCCTTGATACCCTTGATCCTGATGATCTCAGACTCGAGGAACGCGATGGCGGAAAAGCACCAGCATGTGCTGGAGCTGGCCTGGTTCTTAATGGAGGTGATAGGGTTCTCCTTGACTACAGTGAACTGGTAGTCAGCCTGAGGCATCTGAGGCCTGGGCTGCTGACCGAAAAGCGCGGAAGGGATCAACACCGCCGCGATCGCGGCGACAATAATGTTCGTTTTCATGAATCTTTGATTATAAATTGATTAATAATTCTCAGCCTTAACCTGGAAATAGCTCTGTGGATGATTGCACACGGGGCAAACCTCGGGAGCCTTCTTTCCGATGACTATGTGACCGCAGTTGGAGCACTCCCAAATGGCGTCCTCCTCACGAGAGAACACGACTGCTCCTTTCACCTTGCGGAGAAGCTCACGGTAACGCTCCTCATGAGTCTTCTCAATGGCTCCTACCTTCTCGAAAAGGTCAGCGATCTCTCCAAAGCCCTCCTCACGGGCGGTTTTGGCGAAACCGTCATACATGTCGGTCCACTCGTAATTCTCACCATCGGCGGCATCGGCGAGGTTCACTTCAGTGGCGGGGACAGAACCGTCGTGGAGGAACTTGAACCAAATCTTGGCATGTTCCTTCTCGTTCTTGGCAGTCTCTTCGAAGATCTTGCTGATCTGGACATATCCGTCCTTTTTTTTTCTTTAGGCATAATAGAGGTACTTTGTGTGAGCCTGGCTCTCACCGGCGAAAGCGGTGCGCAGGTTCTGTTCGGTCTGGGATCCTTTCAATTCCATAGCTAAATGAATATTAATTCGAGCAAAAGCGCTAAATGCAAATTTAACAAAAAATAACTAATTTTGACTGTTTCGCCAGAAGATTATGCCGACTCGCAAGAGAAAGAAGAAAAAGACAACTTTGAGACTAAGTCCATGGGCTGCCGTGGGCTCAGCCTTGGGAATACTCTTGATTATCTTTCTCTTGACAGGAAGGTGGAACCGCGATCCCAAGTCCGAGAGAGGCGCCAAAGTGCCTCCAGGGACTTGGAGATATGGGATAGACATCTCCCACAACAATGCCGGCCCTATAATTTGGGACTCCCTTTATGTCATGACCGACCATAAAAGACGGACCGTCAGGAACCCATATTCAGCGAATGACATCAAGCCTGTCAGTTTTGTCATTATCAAGGCGACAGAAGGTGCCTCATTCGTGGACCCCGACTTCAAAGCCAACTGGAAAGATGCTGGAAGATCAGATGTCCGCAGGGGTGCCTACCACTTTTTCAGAAGCTCAAAAGACGGAGAGACACAGGCGCGGAACTTCATCGGTACAGTGGGAGACATGCGCCTTAGGGACCTTTCCCCTGTGCTTGACATTGAGACAATTCACCCGGGATGTTCAAAAGATCTTCTCAACAGTAGAGCCTTACAGTGGCTTAAGATGGTGGAAGAGCATTACGGGAAAAAGCCGGTTGTTTACGCCAGCTCATCTTTCATCAAGGACCACCTCTCAAAAGACATCACCGACAACTATCCGATTTGGGTTGCCCACTACGGCAGGTCCAAACCAGGGCATGACGATTGGCTCTGGTGGCAATTCACTGACAAAGCAGTGGTTAAGGGTGTGAAAGGCAATGTGGACCTCAGCGTGATGAAGATCGATTAACCCTCAGCGGGAACAAAGGCCTCCCCATTCCAACGGAATAACCTGACACGGCAGAACTGGTTCCCGGTGGCCTCGGAACGGCCATTTTCAGAAAAATAGAAGCGCCCGTCCCCCAGCGGTGAGACTCCCGTTGAACCATATTTGAAGAATACTCCTTGCACCGGATCTTCCCATGAGCCGATTACCGTGTGCCTGGAACGATCGTATTCCACTCCGATCAGTCCCCGTTTGACCGGCCTGCGAGAGACATCGAAAGAGAACACATCATAATTGGTGAACTGCTCTTTGGAGCCCTTATAGACAAACATGAACATTCTTCCCAGACTCGGATCATAAGCCATGTTCTGGACTCCCCAATTTGTGTTGCCCGTGTAGATGAAATACTTGTGCAGCGGCTTCTCGGGCCCGTTGGTCGGAACGGTTCCGAACACCACCGGAGTCTCGTACTTGCTCTTCCAGTCCTTGATGTCGTAGCAGAGGAGTATCTGGTTGTCGTTGTCGGTGCGGTCGTTGTCGCCGTAGATGCCGTAGGCCACGTACAAGTAAAGCTTATTGCTGCACTTGCCTATGCCGGGGGCGAATGTAACTCCGTCGATCCCGGAGCAGCCGTAGGTGTGGGACACGTAGTCCTTGCATGCCTCGCGTATGCAGACGGTGGTCATGACTCCGTCCTTTTCGGGGTCCATGCCGGGGCGGTCTATGCGGTCGACATCTATTATCGCGATGTAGAACACCGACTGCTCGTGCGAGAGCTTGTCGACTCCCAGACGGTCGGCGATGCTGCTTCCGATAACGTCGTCCTTGCACTCCAGCGATGCGTACACCCTTCCGTCAGGTCCCAGAGTCATGGCTCCGAGGTGCCCCTGGATGCGGTTTATAGTACCGATTATGTTGCCCTGGAGGTCCGTCTTGATGAACGAACTGGTGAAGGAGAAGTACATGCAGCCCTTCTGCCTGTCCAGTGCGATGCCCTGCACATGGCCGTCCTTCA
>OMQO01000006.1:4415-35077 GCA_900313275.1 uncultured Bacteroidales bacterium | reverse complement strand
TCTGAGGCTTTCATAATAAACTCTTTTGGCCAGATAGGGTCGGGAATCGCGGTTCTGGATGTAGTAAAGTTTGGAGAACAGATCGAATCGCCTCGGAGAAAGCAAATCCTTAGCGGGCAAGGACAAAACCTCACCAACATGCTTATCCAACTGATGTTTTTTTATCCAGGCCGGATGTATTAATGACAGTACGTCATTCACGTTGAAAGGCGCTTTCGGAAATAAGCGATCACCTCATCGAGACCTTCGTCCAAAGACACTTTCGGCTCCCAATTGAGACACTTCTTCGCAAGGGAAATGTCCGGACGACGCATTTTAGGATCGTCGGCAGGAAGCGGCTTGAATACTATCTTGCTCTTTCCGCCAACTTTTTGAAGCACTTTCTCCGCCAACTCGATCATGGTGAACTCACCGGGATTACCGAGATTGACAGGGCCGGTGAAACCGGAAGGAGTGGCCATCATCCTTATCATAGCCTCAATCAGGTCAGACACATACTGGAATGACCTGGTTTGGCTACCATCCCCATAGATTGTCAAATCTTCCCCACGGAGAGCCTGGACGACAAAATTCGAGACCACTCGACCATCATTCTCGGCCATCCTGGGGCCATAGGTGTTGAATATCCTTATGACCTTGACATCGACGTTATGAATCCTATGATAGTCAAAACACAAAGACTCCGCACACCGCTTCCCCTCATCGTAGCATGAACGTATGCCGATAGGGTTCACATTTCCCCAATATCTCTCATTCTGAGGATGTTCCACCGGATCCCCGTAAACTTCTGATGTCGAAGCCTGAAGGATTTTGGCCTTGGTCCTTTTTGCCAATCCCAGCATATTGAAGGTCCCGAAAACAGAGGTCTTTGTCGTCTGGATAGGATCATTCTGGTAGAAAACCGGCGAGGCGGGACAGGCAAGATTGTAAATCTCATCAACTTCCGCCCTGTATGGATCCGTCACGTCATGGCGCACCAGCTCAAAGCCAGGATGGCCTATAAGATGCCAGACGTTTTCTTTGGATCCGCTGTAAAAATTGTCCAGACAAATAACAGAGTTTCCCTCTTTCACTAGTCTCTCACAAAGATGAGAGCCGATAAAACCAGCTCCTCCAGTCACAAGAATCTGCTTCATTTTTTCATCATTTTAAGACGCTCCCTCAACACGGAAGCATAATTCTTCATTTCAACTTTCCCATCGGTTTTCCCGAAATTGGTATGATGGATCCTCCTGTCGGTGGAAACCAAATCTATCTTTTTGATCCTGAAACCATTCGCATCCATCTTTGTGCTCCATTCAATGATCTCCCCGGTGTGAATCGACTCTGAGAATGGCCCGATTGTGTCAAAGACCGACCTGCGGATTAGGATAGCTCCCGTGAAAAGCCCATAATAGGGCTCCGGGCGGATAACCGTGCCAGGCATCGATCCTATCTCCGGAGACAAAAAGTCTTTCACCATAGCCTGAACGGCAGACACATCCGGATCTGACTCAATCTCATCGTACATGGCCTTCAACGCTCCCTCCCGCATCACATCATCATGATCCAAAAACAAGACAAAATCACCTGAAGCCACTTTGATCCCGGTATTCTTAGCGGCCACTTGACCTTTGCTCTCAGGATGGGACAAAACTTTACAACCAAGACTCGCAGCGATCTTGGCGGTGTCATCGGTTGAACCGTCGTTGACCACTATTATTTCCACCGGAACATCCTGATTAGCAAGGCTTTGAATAGCCTCACGCAGGTAATTTGACCCGTTTTTCACGGGAATGATAACTGAAACTGGTTTGCTCAAGACAATGCGCTTTATAAATCAAAATGTAAATATACAAAAAAATCAATTCACCAAGCCAAGACTCTTGAGGTCATGAGCTAAAGAATCGGTAAACACCTCCGCGCCACGGAGGTTCAAATGCTGGGCATTAAGGAAATAACTAGTGTCGTTGCTGAAGGAGAAACGGCCATAGTCAAGGAGCGGAATACCTCTCTGGCGCGAGACGCTATCATAATACCCCATCATCTCCCCAGGGTTCTTCATATCACGCAAAGCCAGCTCATGCATCGGGGTTTGGACAAACACGATTTTCGCTCCGTCTGAGGCGATCAGATCAAGCAAATCTTGAAAATCCTTCTCAACTTCAGGGTTGACACTAAACCCATGTGAGGAGCCTCCAAGCATATTACCTATATAATGCTTGTCTAATCCAAGGAACCCCTTCTCCAGCGCCCAGTCTCCCCTTTCAAAGACGAAATCCATCCAGGTGCCTTTGTACCTGTACAAAGGCAGGAATCGTTCAGCGATGGAGAAATGTCTGGCATGAAAGAAAGCCTTTCGGAAAGAGCGGTCATGGAACCAAGGATAAAACTGGTTCATGTTCGTACCGGAATTCCTTGTCAATGAAAAATAATCGAAGCCGATCAGCACTAACTCAGGTGACTTGTTTCTCTGGCGGTAAAGGCGGTACCGCGCGAGAAGGTCATCGAAATGAGCGCCAGCCATGCCGAGATTATACGAGTTCACAACCAGGACCGAGTCAAAGACATAGGGTGCGAAATGATTCATAACCCTTGAACTTCCCAAAAAGACAACATCAGCGTCAAGCCCGCCTTTCATCAGATAGGTTTGAGATCTGACCGGCTTATAGCATGTTTTTTGGAACTCGCGGGAAAGCGACAGATCCAGTCCGGAAAAAATAAGCCATCCTACCACAAAGAAAACAAATACTTTACGGAAGAAACGCATCATACTCAATATCAATTCAATAAACCCAGACGCATAAGATCATGGGCAAGGCTGTCGGTAAAAACTTCCGCCCCACAACGGTTCATATGTAGGGCATCCACGAAAAAACTGGTGTCTCCACTAAAGGAGAAGTGCTCGTGGTCGATGATAGCGATCCCCCTTGAAAGCGATACGCTGTCATAGTATTCCTTCATCTCAACGGGGTTCCTCCTTTTGCGCAGAGCGCTCTCATGCAACGGTGGTTGGACAAAGATAGTCTTAGCCCCGTCAGAGGCAATCAGATCCAGTAATTCCCGAAAAGCATTCTCAAGCGACCAGTCTCCCCTGCCGGAAATCACTTGCATCCACACACCATTATACCTGAACAATGGTAAGAACCGCTCCTGTAAAGAGAATCGCGTGACGCGGAAAACCGCTTTGCGGAAAGAACGGTCATGGAACCAAGGGTAAAACTGGTACTTGTCTCTATCGACACCATCCAACAATGAAAAATAATCGATGCCTATCAGCACCACCTTCGGAGGCTTGTTCTTCTCCCGGTAAAGACGGTACCTCGCCAGCATGTCATCGAAATGAGCTCCCGCGATGCCGAGATTATACGAATTCAAGGATAGGACAGAATCCAGGACATATGGAGCGAAATGATTCAAAACCCTGGAACTCCCAAGAAAGACCATATCAGCGTCAATCCCTTCTTTCACCAGATACGACCAATATTCTATCGCCTTATAGTTGGTTTTTTGGAAACAGCCGGAAAGCATGCGGTCCAGTCCGGAAAAGATAACCCATCCCGCCACGAAGAACACAAATGCTTTAAGAAGGAACTGTCTCATTCAACTATTCCAAGCTTCCGGAGATCTTCACACAAAATGGTTGTAAAAGCCTTGGCCCCTTTCGTGTTAAGGTGGTAATAATCCTGAAAACAGGTTGAGTCCGCGCTGATTGACTTACCGTCATAATCAAGAACGATGGCTCCGAACCTTGCGGCTAGACTGTCCGTCACCGCATGCATTCTCTCTTTATGACCGGACGCGTAAAGTACTTTGGAGTATAGAGGCGGGAAAACCAGGACAGTCTTTACCGAATCAGCGTTATTCTTCTCCAAAAAACTCTCCCAGATCGGATATATCGTATCAGGATTCTCAAAGAAATAGACCGAATCGCTGTGCGGAAGATAAAAATGGTAGCCTCCAACCGTGTGCGGCTCATAACCCTGACGTGTCTTTTTAGGATACCAGACCAAGAAAGAAATCGGGTTGTAACTATGCCATCGCCACATCGGAATATATTTCTCGCCCCAGGAAAAAGATTCCTTTGGGAAAACAGTCTCCCGGAATTCCTTATGGTGGAACAATGGGAAAAACTGCTCTCTATAAGGTACTTCCATGGTTGGGCTCATCGACCAGTTGTCCATGCATGTTAAGACCACATCGGGCTTCCGGTTCAGTTTCCGGTACAGTTCGTACATGTATGACAGGCGATCAAAGGAGCACCCTTTCATCTGCAAATCGTAAGACCGGACACCCAGAGCGCTATCCATGACATAAGTATCGAAATCCGAAGCGGAGCGGGAGTTCCCCAGGACAACTACTGAAGCGTCCACAGTCCCCTGAATAAGATCTCTCCAAGCCTCGTTGGGGACATTGTTCGATCTCTCGGCTATCCAAGAGAATGGATAGTCAATCAAGGCGAGGAGTACCAGGAATATGCCCGCTGCCATCAGAAGGCGGGGAATAAAAAGCCTCATTGTCAGAATTGGAAATAGATGAACTTCGGAGAACCGTCGTCGAAATAAAGCAGCGTGATCAGAAGGATTGCGAAATAAATAGCGTAACGAACTGAGCGGTAACGGATTCCCCGCATAGAGAGGCCGTGATCTTCCCTACGGTCAATCCATTCGACAAGCAGCATGACAGCGATCCATAACGCGCGTGTGAGGAATACCGGGGAGATAAAGAATGAGATGTCTCCGATTGAGTTCCAATCGCATATTCCGGAGAAATACTCCCAGGCCTGCGACAGGTTATCCGCCCTGAATATAACCCATCCGATGGTGACAAGGACAAAGGTAAGTAGGATTTGCCCGAATTCCTTCAGGTTGGGAAGGGCACGGTCAGGTGCGATGATATCCCTGTATTTCCTGTTGTTGGATGTCAGGATCAGAGGAAGGAAAAGAAGGGCATGGAAGGCACCCCAAGCGAGGAAGGTCCAATTAGCGCCATGCCAGAAGCCGCTTACCAGGAAAATCACGAAAGTGTTGCGGACAATCTTCACCTTAGAGCAGCGGCTACCGCCAAGTGGAATATAGACATAATCCCGGAACCATGTTGTCAGCGAGATATGCCAACGCCTCCAGAACTCAGCGATGTCTCGGCTGAAATAAGGCGTGGCGAAATTTCGCATCAATTTGATTCCGAATAGCTTAGCGGTACCTATGGCTATGTCGGAGTAGCCTGAGAAGTCACCGTAGATCTGGAATGCGAACAAAATGGCGGCACCTACCAGCGCTGCACCGGGATGCCCGGGAATATCCCCGAAGACCTCATCCACATAAACCCCGCACCAGTCTGCTATGACGATTTTTTTGAAAAAGCCCCACAACATTTGACGAAGGCCGTCCACCCCCTCTGAATACTCGAATTTCCTTTCACGGCCAAACTGAGGGAGCAGGTTGGTGGCCCGCTCGATAGGGCCCGCCACAAGCTGAGGGAAGAAACTGACATAGGCGAAGAACTGGACTATGTCCCGAGTCGGCTCGATCTTGCCACGATAAACATCAATCGAGTAACTAAGAGCCTGGAATGTGTAGAAACTGATTCCGACAGGCAGGATCAAGTGAAGGAGAATCCCATCCGCCTTACCGCCGAGAAATAGGTCAGCGAAAGATTGAGCGAAGAAATCATAGTACTTGAAGAGAGCCAGGATTCCCAGATTCAATATTATATTGGCCGCGCTGATCCACCTGGCTTTACTACGTTCATCCTTATACTTGAATATGAGCAATCCACTCAACCAACTGCACAAAGAAGTTATCGCGATCAAAATCAAGAACTTCCAGTCCCACCAACCATAAAAAACATATGAAGCGACCACCACGAAGGCGTTCTGCCACTTCAGTTTCCTTCCGAAGACGAACCAATAGAGACAAAAGACTATTGGCAGGAATACCGCGAATACTAATGAATTGAATGTCATCTAATACGAAATTTGGAACGGACGAATGAAATGGTGATGTTGGGATTGAACTTGCCGAGGAAAGAGGCGTAGTCCTCACATGAGAGAACGGCCTTCATGAGGAAAATATCGACAGGCGCATAAAGCTCCTCATGGCGGAAGACTTCCTGCTCCACCTCCGTGAAGAACTCCTTGGATAGCAGGAACTTCTCCTCAGTGTCAAGAATCACTGTTCCGCCATAGAACAACCTAAGCCCCTCGGTAGGCAGGGACCGGGCTTTGCGCTCATCCCATAAAACCTTATGGCTGAATATATTATAATAGCACAGGTCCTTTTGATGCAAGAGTGACTCTGGCCTCTGGAGATAGTGATAATATGGTCCTCTGAAAACCAACGCCTTGGGGAAGTAAGAACTGGCTAATCCTATGAAGAATATGTCCTCAGTGCCGTTCCTGACAGTGGGGCCTGGGAAGCGGATGTTATTCTCGCGCAAGAAAGACAACTTGAATAATCTCGCCCAGACAACAGGAGGGAACTTATTCTGTACCAACTCAGAAGGATAGTACTTTGGCTCATCCTCCACAAAACCGAAGTTATTGCTCAAGGCCCTTTTGCTTTCCTCGGGAAACTCCTCGATGTAATTTGAGTTGACGATCATATCTTCTCCACGCCCCTCCGCCATGTTCAGCATAGCTTCAAGATAGTCGGGGTCAAGCCAATCGTCTGAATCAAGGAAATACACATACTTTCCTGCCGCGGCATCCAACCCGGCGTTTCTAGCGGCGGACACTCCCCTGTTCTCCGGGAAACGGATAATCCTCAACCGGGCGTCACTTATCCCCTCTAAGACCCCAAGGGAATTGTCCGTCGAATGGTCATCGACACAGATGACCTCCAAGTCCTCAACACTTTGTCCCAGAGCCGATTCCACACATTTCCCGATGAAAGGAGCGGCATTATAAACAGGTATTACAACTGAAATCAAACACATGGTATCAGAATAAACTCAATTATATAATTATAGCGAACCGTGAATGACGCGATAAACAAAGGCCTTCACTTTCAATGGAACTATCCTCAGGATTATCGGCCACACGCATCGAATGAGGCCCTCGAACCATGTGAAAATCCTGATAGCGATTAAAACCGAGATCAATGGGCGTCTGCCACCAGCGAGACAACGGCCCCTATACGCTTCTCGCCTATACAGCCATTTGTCTATGAAACGGGTCCCGAAATGCACCAGATAACAATCTTCGCCTAAACTAATATCCTCTACCAGCCATAAATACTTTAAATCGCCGGTTTTTATATCCATCCGTTTGATGTCGGATTCCGGAAAATAACAGAAAACCTTATGCCATTTCGTCACAGGATTGAAACCGCACACCGAACAAGCCAAGGCTATGATAGTGTCATCTGTTAATATACCGGGGACAGGATAACCATTGAATGAGAAATCCGAGTAATGATTGTAGATATACTGACATATGGCAGAGAATTCCTCCAGTCCCTTCTTCCTCACAAAAAGAATTCCTCCCTGATATGCTAAAGAAGAACTGACTTTATCCTGAAAAGGTCCCGCATCCTCTTTCGTAAACCAAGCCTCGCTTGAACCAAAAGGGTAAAGACTCCCAAGCACGCCAAAATCAGGGCTGTTTTTAAAAATATCCCAAAGACCGTCAAGATTACGGTAAACCAGACAGTCCGAGTCAATGAATATTGTCTCATCATAAGGAGCAAGATCCGAAAGCCTTAACTTGTCCACTGGCGAGAACGATGGATTGTCCATAAGAACGACATCATCAAACCCAGATGTAAACTTATTCTCCTCATCGCAAATAATAGCGAAAGGAAGGCCGTCAGGGTTATGGAACCTATAGGAACACAATAAGTTCCTGGCCAATTTATAATAGATTTCCCCACCTGTCGCTATCGTGACAAATCCTCTGGTCCTCATTATATCCGAATATCTTGTCATATCAATCCGAGCCGCAGGATATAGACTTTTATCCCATCATCAATCAATTCACCCAAATCGCCTTGAAAGCGATCACTGATTACCTTGTCATAACAAAAACCATTAGGATATGGGTACATGAGATTCCGGAAAGGAGCCATCCTGTTCCTCCTCAAAAAGCCTTTCTCCGTCTCCCGGGGAAGAAAAAAAATCCTCTGATGGCCAACATACCTGAGCCAAGGAAAAGAATGTAAGAGAAAAAACAATGGTTCTGACTGAAAAGAGGTCCTTCTGAAAACCCGATTCCACATCCAGGGCAGGAACTGAGCCCTGTCAAATGCAGACATCTCATTCATAAACAGCAAGTTATCCACCGTCTGGACCAACAATAGGGGCTTTTCATTGAATTCCCGGAACACCTTTAACCGAATCCTCTGGACATTGTAATGATGCCCCACTTCCCCGAGATCATAAACAGAGTGCCCGGTGATGCTATCGATAACATCCGGAAAAAAATCGGAGTTGACTCTTGAATCTCCTGACACAACGATGTCAGCGGAAGCCTTGCCTTCAATCACCTCCCTCCATATTTCAAGATTGGCGCTGTTCTTTTTAGATAACAACTTTGAATAAAAGTAGTCCGCGACCACAAAGACGAACAAAAGAAGAATGGAAAAACCCAATATGGAGTACAGGAACTTCTTCATCATTCCGGATTTAGGTCATGCTCCTTGACTGACTGTCTGGAGATATCCTCCGAAAGCCTCACGACAAGAGTGTCGCCTACCATTTTAGCGCAACCAGGGTGCGGGAATGACGGCATCTCCAGCACTTCCGGCATTTTGTTGAATCTCAGTGACTCATCCCTGAAAACAAAGTTGACGGGATAAGCGAGTATATACCTGAAATAGTCATGAAAAGACTCAAAATACGTGATACTGAAGTTATTACCGGTGCCAACCACCGTTTTGACAGTCTCATATCCGATTCTGTCCTGTTTGATTGATGACCTGTTAAGGTCGCCAACCAACACGATCGGGGTTTGACCCGGCTCATAACCATCCACGCTCTCGATGTGGTAGAGTAAACGAGTCATGACCGACAGTGTAGCCTGCTCTTCCAGAACCTTCTTGACATGGCATTGGTTAGCGTAAACAGTATTGTTGAATGTCAGAAAGCAAAGACCCGCTACAGCCGCGATTTTGAAAGTATTTATGACACCCGGCACATCCTCCTTGTACCAATCCAGGACCATTAGGACTCCAGCGGACAGTAGGACGACCGGGAAAATCATAAGCTCATGCATCATTCCGTTAGTGAGAATAAAAACGAAATTGGCTCCTAAAGGAAGCAGAAGCAATGCCAAGACGGTAAACAACAGTCTTCTCCAGTCAGATGATTTCCTCAGCATCAACACGACCGCGGTGACGACCACGAAAAGAGCCACAGGGAATACAATCTTGTAATTCAGCATGTTAGGATAGAACGCTTTCTCCAGGAAACTCAAGTACGTGTTCCAAACCTGGGAAGGCAGCCCGGCGATCCCAGCCTCTCCTATCCTGGATAGACTGTTGTATGATCCTGTGGAATCAACAGAAAGGCCGGTAAGAAGTGTTGTAAATGACTTGACAACTTTCCAAATGATGAGATACAGGGTGCCACCCAAGGCCATGAAACCGGCTGACCGGCCGATTCTTTTAGCCAATGACTTATATGTTTCCCCTGTCAATAAGCCTTTAATCAGCATAAGGAGAACAAGGGTCACCGCCGCTTGTGAATATGATTGATACAAGGCCAGCGATATAGCGAAAGTGACTCCCGCGGCGATCCATCCTCTCTTATAACGTTCCGCAAGCCACACCGAGATAACTGAGAACAACAGTGATAGCATATGTATATCCGCCCACTGGATATAGGTCGAGTGAAGGGCGATGAGTGTCGGACAGGTTGAAAGCACGCCGCAAAGAAGGACTATATGTAGCTGACGCTTAATACCCAGAAGCTTGACTATCAGCACTATCGATAAAGACAAAAAAGCGACGGAAAGGATCGCTATCAGCCACGGAATCGCTATCTTGCCCCTAAACATCAAATAAAAAGGAACAAGGAAACGTCCGATTGAGACCTGCCACAAGTTGCCATGCTGTAACACCGCCAGAGAGTCGTGGGAAAAGCCCGCGTTGAACCAGCGGTAACCATGGGCGATGAATGAGAAGACAAATGTCCACAGAAGGGCGGTGCGCACCCTTCGGTCTGAGCATAATGTTGAAAAATAATGTTTCACAATCGCGAAAATAGCATTTTTAACCGGAAGTGCCTTATCGGATAAGCCCCTTCCGCCTTACAAAGCTGATGGCCGGAACAGTACCGAACCTTTCCCGGAAAGAATCAAAATCACCGCAAGACAGGATTGCCTCCATGAAATAGAGATCGTATTCATTATAAGCATGAATGTTGGATCTCACCCAAGGCTCGACTGAGGACAGGAACCCACGGATAAACTCGAACAATTCTACACTAGAGACAGCTACCTGCCCGGTATAGAATAATTTGACTCCTTCAAGGGATATTCCGCGCCTGACGAGTTCCTCATACAAGAGATTGTATGCCAAAAAGTTCAATCCATTCACGTCTCGACTTGCCGACAAGGAGGATTCCCTTTGGAGATAATGATAGCAAGGACCTTGAATAACAAAAGCTTCCGATTCAAGAAGCCCAGCCAAGGACGTGAAATAGACATCCTCAGATCTCCGCAAGGCCTCAGGAAAGCGTATATCATTGTCAATGAGAAACTTCCTTCGATATAAACGAATCCATAAAGAAGGAAACGCATATGCCTGGGCCGTGGAAGCCTGATACCTTCCCGGAGCCAGCAAACCCTCCTTTGGATCATGTCTGACCGCCAAACCGCTCTCCCCTTCCTTGTACTCCCTTTTGAAATTGGTATTAAGGACTATATTCCGGTTCTCAGAATCGGCGACCTTAGATAATACTTCCAAGTAATCCCGATCGATCCAGTCGTCGGAATCCATGAAATAGATATATTCTCCGGATGCGACATCCATACCCGTGTTACGGGCAACCCCCGCACCTCTATTCCCGGGTAGATTGACGACTCTCAACCTTGGGTCATGGATGCTTTCGATATACTCAAGGGAACCATCCGTTGAGCAGTCATCCACACAAATCACCTCAATGTCCGTCAATGTCTGCTCCAAAATGGATTCCAGACTCTTGGGCAGATAACGAGCGGAATTATAAACCGGCACTATGACCGAGACTTTAATAACCTTCCCTCCTTCCATCTTATCATTCGTTTAACCCACCGCTTCGATTCTGATAGACACCAAATCGCCGCCAACCTAGCAAGTGAAGGGCGTTTGCCTTCAGATAGGCACTTAAGACGATAGGCCTCGCGCTTGTAAGGCCATTCCCTTGTTCCTTTGACACTAAAATGAACGAAAAAACACTCCGGACCAAGCCTTTCTCCCTCGACTGTCCAAACATAATCAAGGAAGCCGCTCTTAATGTCCATTCCGTAGATCTTCGACTCAGGATAGAAGCAAAACAGCCTCCACCAATCCTCTGGTGGACGGAAGCCGAACACCGAGCAAGCCAATGGGAAGATGGTGTCGTCGCTAGGATAAGGATCCCCGGGTTTCTGGAACTCACTGAAATGGGTAAGAATATCCTGACAAAGCTCAAGAAAGTCACGTAAAACGGGCGACTTCCTGATAAAATACATTCCGCCCTGACAAATACAAGGGAAGCGCATCCTTTCCCTCAAACGGCCGGAACGCTCAATCTCTATTCTGCCCAAAGGAGACTCCGGGTCAAGAACCGCTCCGAATAATCCGAAATCAGGAGCGTCCTTCACAACATCCCACAGACCATCCAAGCACTTATAAACCAACGAGTCCGCATCAATGAATATGGTCTCATCGTAAGGTGCGAGATCAACAAGGCGTATCTTGTCCAGAAATGAACAAGATGGGTTATCAAGCATGACCACATCGTCAAACGACTCCGTGTATTCATTTTTGCGGTCGCAGATTATAGCGAACGGCAAAGGATTGGGATTGAAGCGTTTATATGAGACAAGCAAGTTCGCGGCAAGGATGTAGTACTCATCCCTGCCTGTAGCCATGGTCACAAAGCCTCTCGAAGGACTCATTAGAGTATAAATCAAGAAAATAGCTTTTTGTAAAGCCATCCCTTTAATCCGCATGGGATCAACCGTGACACTGCCGCCTGGGCACGTCTGACAACAGGATAGAAAAGATCGAGCAAACGCCCGCGAACTTCCCATAAAAGGCTTGGCCGTCTCCCTTCCGATACAGCCTTGGCCAAGGCTGCGACTTGGTCCTTATACAAGTCTCGCTGAGTCTCCAGGAAACTCCAATGAATCAGATAACGGCCTTGGGAGTAAAGATATTCAGGACCATATTTATAAGACAAACGGCCTTTCAGTATGTCCGCCTTGACCGAGCCGCAAAGGGGGTAATAGCAGAACATACGGTCGTAAGGCCGGGCAGGATGGAATCCGTGAACGGCACATGCGAGGGCGATTATCTGTTCATCAACTGGTATAATATAAGCATAACCTGAAAACTTGAAAGAGTCGTAATGGTCAAGAATATAGCGGCAGGTCTTTGAGAACTCTTCGAGGCGACCTTTTCGCATATAATAGATGCCACCCTGAAGGATCATGGTGAACTTGACCTTATCCTGAAATATTCCTGTGTCCTCTTTTCGGAACCATCCGTAGCGATAGTCGATATTGATCTCAATACCGCAGGGAGCGAAATCACCGCTCTTGGCAAAGATAGGCCATAAACCATTTAAGTCCCTGTAAGCCAAACAGTCAGAATCAATGAAAATCGTCTCGTCAAAAGGAGCCAGCTCGGGGAGCCGTAACTTGTCCAAGAAAGAGTTCAGAGGATTGTCGATATGGACGACCAGATCGAAATCATCAGTCAGCTCGTTTTCTTCATCGCAAATAATCGCGAATGGCAAAGGATGTCTGGAAAACCACCTGTAAGAGACCAAAAAACTGTGCGCCACTTCATAGTAGCGCCTGTCCCCAGTGGCCATAGTCACAAAACCTCTCGTAGGCATGCTGTTTCAAAAAGATTCAAGGGCGAAGGCGCAGGAAACGCAAAACTCTGTATGCCAACACTTTAGAATAATAGACAATCGCCCGTGAAAGTGTTGTCGCCCAACATGAAAGCCAGATGGCTGCCAATCTGAGGAATGACCTTTTCTTGCCATTGACCGAACAGGAAAGGCGGTACATCTCCCGATTATACAACCATTCCTTGGTCGCCTTGGTAGTGAAATGGACGAAATAACATCCTGGGCCAAGCGCACCCTTAAGCCAATGCCAATCGTATGAGATTTTCCCTTCAACCACATTCAAATAGTGAATGTCGGATTCTGGGACAAAGCAGAAGAGTTTATACCAATCCTCCGGAGGAGGAAAATTGAAAATGGAACAGGCCAGGGGAAATATGGTGTCGTCACTTGGATTCGGATGTCCCGGTTCCTGGAACTCGCTGAAATTCTTCAAGATAAAAAAACTCAACTCCATGAAGGGGACAAGCTTGTCTGACTTCCGTATAAAATACATTCCACCTTGGCAAGTACAAGGGAAATTCATCCTGTCACGAAGCATTCCCGCCCTATCCAAATGCATTTTCCCTTTCTCGGTGGCCGGATCATAAACGGCACCGAAGATACCGAAATCAGGGGCACCTTCAACAATATCCCATAAACCTCCCAAATCCTTGAGTATGAGCGAGTCCGCATCTATGAATATGGTCTCGTCGTAAGGAGCCAGTTCCGCCAGTCTCAATTTGTCAAGGTAGGAATACGATGGGGAGTCTATGATCACCACATCGTCAAACAAGGCGGTAGTCGCGTTTTCCTTATCACAGATGATAGCGAAAGGAAATGGAGCGGGATTATGGAACTTGTAGGAAATCAAAAGGTTCTTGGCAAGGAGATAATAATATTCCTTCCCTACCGCCATTGTGACGAAACCTCTTGTCTTGGGCACACCGTCCATAATAGCTATCTCTTGTTCTTGTTGCTCACAAAACTCATCAGCACAGATGGTTTGTACTTGGCCAACCAGGCTTTGTAGTCCTCACATTCCAAGACGGCGTCCATGAGGAATAAATCGTAATCCGAATAATAGCTCGGGAAAGCCCTCACCTCATCCTCCACATCCAAGAAAAAGTGACGGAGAAAAGCAAACTGCTCTTGGTTGGCGATAATCATCTTGGTGTGGCAGAAGAAAAGGCGAGCGGCCCCTTTAGGCAGTCCCCTCTTGACAAGTTCCTCATGGAACAGACGGAAATTCTCGAAATGGAGGAACCCGGTGTCAGGGCGTGTCACAAGAGAGCCTTTCCGTTGAGTATAATGATAGAAGGGACCATGGAAAATATAGCTCCGCTCTTGAAGTATCTCGGCCAGGCCGGTGAAGAAGTTGTCTTCCACCCCACCCTTGAGCAAGGGAGATTTGATATTATTAACTCTCAAGTAATCAAGCCTATAGAGTCTGGTCCAAACAACCGGGAAGAATCTCCTCTGTACCATTGCTGGAGAATAGTACCCAGCACCTTCCTTGATGAAACCGAAATCCCCGGAACGAGTCCTTTTGTTTGATCCATCTTCCTCTATTAACCAATTGGCATTGATCACGACATTCTGTCCGGTCTCCACGGCATGCGCGCGCATCGCCTCCAGATAATCTGGATCTATCCAGTCATCCGAGTCCATGAAATAGACATACTCGCCCTTAGCCTCATCCAAGGCGAGATTCCTGGCATATGGCACCCCATGATTCTCGGGCAATGTGATTACCCTGATCCTGGGATCCATTGCCGCATGCTGAGAGAGTATCTTTGGTGTCTCATCCACCGATCCATCATCAACACAGATTATCTCAATCGCGGAGAAAGTCTGCTTTTGAACGGAATCGAGACAACGAGAGATATAGTCTCCAGTGTTGAAACTCGGTATCACTACCGAGATAACAGGTCTATTGTTTTCTGGCATTATTATTATGTGAAAAGCTTTGACGCACTATCTTCAGGGCGGGAGTGGCGCCATGGTTGGACATAAAGTCCTCATAATCAGCCGACATAGCCAACGCCTTTACCCAATAGACATCAAAGAGATTATAAATGGAAAGATGAGACATCACCTGATCCAGGATTTCCTTGCAATACTCATGAAGGAATATGAATTTCTCCTCCGAATCAACCTTCAAGCCCAGCCCGACCTGGAACAGTTTCATCTCATCAATCGGAATCCCGCGCGAGATCACCTCATCACGCAAAGCCTTGTAATTCGCCAAGAACAAGAAGCCGGACATGTCTTGCCGGCGCAAGGATCGCTCCCTTTGGAGATAGTGGTACTTCGGCCCATGAAAGATGTAGCTTCTCTTCTGAAGCACTTCCGCCAATCCCGTGAAGAAAATATCTTCTCCCGACCTGAAATCCGGAAAACGAATGTTATTCTCAATGAGGTATGATCGCCTGTACATCCTGAGATAAACCATCGGAGGAATCAAAGACTGCACGGCGAATGGAGAAACATACCCGGCTTCGGGGATGGTGTAACCTAGATCCCGGCTCTTATTCATTAACTCAAAAGACTCGTATTCCTCGATGTACTCCGGATTGACGATGACATCCTGTCCGGTAAGTATGATCTCCGAGAGCATCGAGGAAAGATAATCCGAATCAATCCAATCGTCGGAGTCCATAAAATAGACGTATTCACCTGAGGCACAATCGATTCCCTTATTGCGAGCCCCGGCGGGACCACTATTGACGGGAAGGGTGATTATCTTCAACCTAGGATCCTTCGCGGCTCTGGAATGGAGAATATCCAATGTGCCGTCAGTGGATCTGTCATCGACACACAACACCTCCAGTTCCTCGAGGCTCTGGTTTTGAACAGAATCCAGGCACCGAGTCACATAGCGCTCAGCGTTATAAACGGGAATGACGACTGATATCTTCGGTCTCATCTAATCATTCAGGCTTCCAGCCCTCATCAACATCGACCTCGTGAATCGGATCAGCGAAAAGGAGTTCCTGCACATCCCGGTATTCCGTGCACTCAGGAACAAAACCATCTTCTTTGGCCACCTCGGGATCGATCTCAGCGATCCTTGGAGAACCACCCGACACAGGAATGACAATGTCAAAGCCTAAAAGGGTCTGGACAAAGGCTTCTAAGACTTCCTCGAGATTCTCGCCCGAACCAGGTATCGCCTTGACAGCATCAAGAATCTCCCGGGTGGATGAACCCGCCTGCAGATTCTCGAAAACGGCGGTCCCGAACTTGTTCATACCATAATAAATACCTGTGATCGAATTGATGACAATAGCTGTTCCCTCATTGACATCCGCGAACATTTTCGCCTCATTCAACTGATAGTTTTGAGCTTCCATAAGTAACTGTATTATTGGGTTTTAATAAAATATCTAAGACATTCCACATTGGCCTCAATGTCCGGCGAAAGAACTATTCTGTAGCAAGGGATGCCGCCAAGAGTCTGGACCGCGCAACGCATGAAATCGCTATCCCGCTGACCACCTTTAAATCCATTCATCGTGTTCTGTACGATTGTGGAATGGGCCATTTGAACAATGGCCTTGCCCTTTTCGGCCGGGGAGCAAGGGAACACACCCGGACACTTCGCATCCAAGGTAATTTCCGGAAATAGCAGGGCCTTAATAGGATAATGGGAACGGAAGTGATCTCCGTAGCCCGACATGTCAAGGATATACTTTCCCTTCCATGGGCTGACTCCGAGAAAACGGGCTTTCCCAAGATCATCATACATGTGCTCATACATCTGAGGAGACAATGTGATGAACGAATATATGGGCGAAGCTTCGACTCTTGTTCCCTTACGCTCCAGGATAAGGAAATCATCAGATACATATTCGAATCCACGGAGCATTGACAAGACGGAAAGAGTGGATTTTCCACCTCCGCCCCGGGCGCATATCAAAACACCCTTACCATCAACCCCCACGCAGGCCCCATGGACAAGGAAGGATTCCGGGGTATTCACAATACGGAAGAGGGCATGGACGAAATAATGGGCCTCTTTAAACCAAGAGCCAGGTCCAAGGCCGTCAAGCCCATAATAATACTCGTTTCCGAAAGATAGACGAGCCCCCCACTCACTCTCCAGATCCATGGAGGCTATTGGGGTCAATTCTCCATTTCCGCCACGAAGGAATATCTCCAACCAATTCTTGTTGGTCTCATCCTCATCGGGTTCTATATTCAAGCCGACACACCGTTTCAACAAATCAGCGACACTTGTCTCACGCCAAAAATAAACAGTGGCATCCGGTTCAGGGACTGGAGGAACAATGGAAAAATGGAACTCCCTTGTCAGAATACCCTCAGTACCAGGATAATAAGACAAGACTCTCACTGTCCTCAAATCGCCGAGATTAAGATACAGTTCCTTGACCAGAGGATGGTCCTCCGTCACATATCTTTTCAGAGCGCTATGTAAACGACTGCCGGAGTCTGCATTCAACGAAATTTGCATATCAGATTATAAATAGTTTTCCATATCACGGAATCATTCTTCGCGAGGTGTCTTTTTGTCTTATAGATGATCCAGCGCCATTCAACCTCACATCTATTGATAAACCAGCGCCATCTATTACCTGTCAACAGCAAATCCGCTACCCGCCGCACTTCAGCCTTCCCCTCTATTATCTGGACATCGCTGCCCACAACCTTGTCACCAGTTCCAGCCAAGAAAACGAAGCGGATCTTTGATTTGCCATCAGCCACCGAAGCGGGCACCGCCAAGCCGATCTTTGACATCAAACGGGTAAACGCCCGCTTCCCAAGGTTAAGATCCACCGAATAGAAAGCCCGACCAAGATCAATCTTCTCCGAGTCATTTACAGGGCAGACGCAGGCTATTTTGGGATTATCAAGCCAATCAACGCCTTCACGGGCGGATAGATCGGCCGCACGGCGGGACATGCAATGATCCAAAAAGAAAGAATAGTCATGACGGTCCTGCTCATAAGAAGCGAACCTGCAAAATGACACTTTGGAATCATGGTGCGCCAAGGAAGCCAATAGGTGAGATCCATCAAGCGGCATATCACCGATACCGACCGGAATGAAAGGGGTGAAAACATCTGAAGGGGCAAAACCGTCGAAACACTTGTCAAAAACCGACAGATTTCTTTTGACAGCAGCCCGTTCAGCGCCCGCAATCATTATGTCACCGTTATGAACAAAGGCTCTGAAGCCCTCCCTATATACCCTCCTCGCAAGCCGAGGTCTGACCCTACGGTTCCTTATGTAGAACAGGTTTGAGAATATGTCAAAGCGCCCTGAAGCAAGCAATGTCCTTGCGTTGGACTCAATCACCTTACCAGCGCAGGAACGTATGGGGCTCAGCATCTCGCTCATCCGGCCATATTCCCAATCAATCCCACCGAACTTTATTCCCTGCGGGAAGCGGCTCAGATAGGACGGATAATCGGGACAAGAGAGGACCGACTCCATAACGTAATAATCGTAGTAGCGATACAATTCAAGCGCTTCCAGGACATCGGATTCCACTTCGGTGAAAAACGACCTCATATAGTTAAACAGAGGCTCGTTTTCAATCCGCATATTATATAAAATGTAGAAACGCTTGGCAGACGACGGAACTATTCCCCTTTCCCTGAGCGTGTCAGAAAACGCCTTGAAGTTTTGGAAATAGTGGATATACCGATCCTCGCGCCTTGAGAGGGAACCTTGCCGCTGATAATAATGATAGAACGGTCCCCCGAAAATATAACTCCGAGGCTGGAGAATCTCCGCCAAGGAAGTAAAGTAATTGTCTTCAACTCCCCCTTCAATAAGAGGAGATCGTATGTTATTGTCCCTCAGATACGAGAGCCTGTATAACCTCGCCCAAACAACAGGATAAAAATAGGATTGAACCATAGATGTGGGATAGAAACTACCTTCATCTCCTACAAACCTATATTCCGTGTTTTGTCGGCTTTTGGCCCTTTCGTCAAATTCAAAGTACCAGTTCCTGTTGATTACGACATCCTGCCCGGTAGCCACCGCATGACGATGCATCTCCTCAAGATAATCAAGGTCGAGCCAGTCATCGGAATCCATAAAATAGATGTACTCCCCTCTCGCCTCGTCAATGCCAAGATTCCTGGCATATGGACAACCATGATTCTGAGGTAAAGAGATAACCCTGACCCGCGGGTCAGATCTCTCAAAATCCCTCAAAACAGCTTCGGAACCATCTGTGGAGCAATCATTTATGCAGATAATCTCCAGATCTTTGAAAGACTGCCCAACAACAGAGTCAAGACAACGCTTCAAATAATCCTTTGAATTGTAAACCGGGACTACGACCGAGATCATTATCTCTTTGATGTTAAAGCCTGATGTATCACCCAGATGGAATACTTCAGGGCAGATGGACTGAGAATCCGTTTTACAATCTCAACGAAAGCCACCCAAATGAAAACGAGAATATTCCAGTCATTTTTGATTGAGGCACCGACTTTAGTCTCAGCGAATGAATCCCTTGAAGAAGATAGGACATCCCTTCGGAACAGGAAATCAATCAGTTGCTTCTTGAACGACTTCTCCGGAACATCAAACAATCCCGTCCACCCATCAGGTAATATGCCGGGAACAACAGACTCCACGACCTTTGAGGCGTAAACCACCTGGAACTCACCACCACTTAAACGAGCGTCTTCCCTGACTATACGCATGTCGAAATCAGGCTTCGACCCGATAAGATACCTTAAATCGAAGAATGTGGTCAGGCTGCTTTCCGGTGTCTGATTCTTCGCCAGATTCTTATAAAGATTGACCAGGGCGATGAACACCATGTCCTCCTGACAAGGGACTAAACCATTGATTGAGAATACCTTACGGTTAATAGCACGAGCGAATAGACCCTCATTGAGCTTTTCCTCCTCGCCAGTGAACATCTCAAGATGCTTATGGATGTCAAGTAGGCCATCGCCGGACCCCTCCTCATGCAGATCGACACTATGGTCAGTGACCATGATTCTGTTATAACCTAAAGATACAGCGATGTCAACCGCTTTCTCGAACCCCGAGGCCGGCACCAGAGCGTCGATATCGTTCATCCATCTTGGGAAATCAGGGCGATACACCTTCATCGCCCCACCTTTTAATATCAAGGATTGTATTCCCTCCTTCTCCAAAGCCGATGCGACCTTGCAATAATGCGCCTCCCTCTTCAGATTCTGGAATCTACAGAATGACAGTACTCCGTTAAGCCTTGGGGTGATGGAATCCGGGAACCTCAGATCCGGCCTGGTCTTCATCAGATAGGCCACAAGGAGAACGCTCCTGATAGGAGCCGCTTCTATGTCCCAGTCCTTCGTGAAATCATCAAGATCAGCCTGGCTTGTACCCTCATCAAGAGCCATTCGTAGGAGCCTTCTGTCAAGGTCGCCGAGAGCTTTGTCGCCATGGCTGGCTACCACCTTGTCCGCATGAAACGGAATCAAAGAACACAGCCCAACCGTTATCAAAACAAGAGCCACTACGATAGCGAGAATCCATACAAGAACCCGCCAGGGCACGAGGACACAAAGAAGGGCTATGAGGCACGCGACAAAGCAAAGTATAAGCAGACCTCCCAAAATGAGCATCTGCTTATACTTTCTGTTGCGTTTGGAACTTAAATCAGCTCCCACTACAAGTATTTTAGTCGATCATGTACTGGATCCTGACCTTGACGCAGCGGTTCAGCTTAGCGTTGAGGCCACGGGTACTCTTGTCGGTAACGGTACGGATACCATTGTTCAAGCTATCGACGAGGAAGATCTGGGAAGCCACATCCCTGAAGCCGTCCTTGTCATTAAGCCACTGGATGACAGTAGCGGCACGGTTCTGGGACAGAGCGGTGTTCCTTTCACGTCCAACCCTCTTGGCATCCTGGCCGGAGTAGTTGTCCTGGCTGGTGGCCAGACCCTCAACCTGAATGAGAGTCATGATTCCGCGGTCAACGATGTCACGGATCCTGGCGACGGACTTGGCATCGTCGAACTGGGCGATGTAACCGTTGTTGGAATTGAGGGCCGCATAGATGTCAGCGAAGCTCACGAGCTCGTCGGCATCATCAACATCCATGTACTGGCGCACGGTGCCGAGTCCATAGTGAGAGTTCAAACCGTAGGAGTTGGTCTCCTTGTAGTTCTCACCGCTCACGAGCTGCTGGCGGAGAGTGGCGTCGTCAATACGGTAGTTCCACACATGCAGGCCATCGTAGATAGGAGCATAGTAGAATCCGGCCTTCTCGCGGAAAGCGGCCAAGTCATCAGCCTTCATGCTGAGTGAGAGAGGAGTGCCCTCAAGCATCTCATATCCACGAGGCACATAGTTGATCTCGAAGTTCTTGTCAGCGCGCTCAGTCTTGAGATCCTCGACCTCAAGTCCATTGAGGGAAGCGCCGCTCTTAAGGCGGGCAGCCACAGCGTCATTATCGACATATCTCTTCTGGGTGAAGATACCACCGGCGAGATAATCAAGAGCGTTGACAGTAGCACCAGGGATTATAGGAGCGTCATTACGACCGGAATAGTTGTTCGGGTAGAACACGAAGAATGTGATCGTTCCGTGGTTGCCGGTCCTCTTGGCGACCTCCTGCTCTTTGACCTTCAGGACCTGGATCTCACGCTCGCGGTAATCCTGCTGGTAGATTCTGGTTGTACCAGTGCTCCAGCCATTGTTCCTGGCCTTGCCAAGATAGAATGTCAGACCAGCGTGGAGACCGAGGTTCGAGTCGAACTTCCTGGCGACCCTGTTCTCCATTCCAGACTCATGGTCAAAGTTGGTCTGATAGAAGAGGCCACGGGCCTTAAGGTCGAGAGAAACCCTCTTCTTGGGATTGAAGAACTGGCTGTACTGGAGCTCGGCATGACCGCTCCAAAGGTTATCGGAACCGTAGTCATTGGCGAATCCCATGTGATGAACGCCACCGATACCGAGGTTGACCATCCACTGGCCCATGTTCTTCTTATTGTCGATTCCCTCATAACCACGGATAAGGCGAGTCAGGTTCAATGATGCCAACGCGCTGATGTCCCACCATTTGGTCTTCATCTTGCGGTAGTCATGGCCCTTGTAGTTACCAATCACGGGACCATAGCCATAATGCTGGTTCATGTATTCGGTGTAACCCTGCGAATTGGTACGGATGAACTCCATCTTGAGAGCGACACCAGGGGTGAACCACTTACCGATACCGATTCCCCAGTCAGGAGATACGGTGCCCATAAACTTATCGTCACGAGAATAGTCACCGCGGAAGGTGTGGGCACCTCCGGTGGCATAGACGAACCAGTTCTTGCCGAAGGAATTGGTCACGACCCTGTTAGGATCCAAAAGGGTGTCCCTTTGCGCCAGGATCCTGGTCTGAGGCTTGGAAGCGACTGTGTCGCGATAGACCTCACGGTAGTCTTTGTACATCTCTTCAATCTGACCCCAAGTCGGCGAGGAGGCCAGAAATCCCAGGGCGACAACAGTCAGAACCCTACGTACCAGATTGAGTCTTTTCATAATACGGTAATATTTTTACTTTTTAATTCTTCTTAGAAGCGATATGTCAAGGCGATTCCAGCGCTGGAGGTGGAAGGCTCGATGGTGATTTGCTGTCCCTCGGGTTTCTTGACAATGACCCTAGAGCCACCAGGAAGAACGGCGGCATCCAAGATGTTATAGATCCAAACTCCAGCGAAGGCACCAATACCGATGTTACGGGAAATCTTCCATCCGGTAGCCTTGCTTCGCCAGCTGTCAGCGTGAGGGACTCCCTTATCAGCGTTTTCCTTGCAAGCGAGATACCTGTAATGGCTGAAAACCGCTCCAGTGGTAAGAGCAAGCTCGGAAGCGAGAATACCGAAGCCTTTAAGCTTGTCACCCTTGTAGATCTGCCCGACACCCGGGATGATCGAAAGGGCAGTCGCTGTGGCATTGCTGTTATCCCTGATCACGAAATTATCGAAAGTGGGATGGATGTTCTTATCCGAAACAGCGTAGAGTTGGTAATACTCGAAGCCGAACTCATTGCTCTCGAAATCGTCGAAGTAGCAATACTCGTCAACCTTACGGGCATAGACAACACCATCACCTTCGGCATCCTTGAACATCACGCGATAGGTAACTTCGCCATTGTCCACATTCTCAAGGCTGTCAAGGACCATCGTGTTGGCATCGGCTCCATAGGTCTCCCGCACATAGGTCTTTAGCGGGTCGAAACGACTCTCTTTCAAGAAGGTTAGATCAGCATCAAAGGTGTGGAACACCTTAAACTGGTAGTCCTGACCTATCCGCTTACGATTCATGACATCCTCACCTTGGCGAACCCACTGGGGCTTCACTGCAGCCGAGGCACCAGGACCCGAGACAAAGCAGCACAAAACCAAGGCCAGCATCGCTGCGGCTTTAAGAATCTTGCTCATGATTATGTTGTTTTTTGTTAACTCGCGTTTATTCATAAATTATTGGATAATTAACCCTCAAAGATATATAGAAATATTCAATCTAACAAATTTTTTATCTATAAATACGTTTAAATAGCGGAGTACTCTTCCAGATGTGAACGGGCGGTCAAGCCCAGGTCATGTGTCATTGCCCTATTTACACATCTCTCAGACACTTCCATAGCGTAATCGGAAGATAAATGGAGCCTCTTTATGATGGCCGCCAAAGCCTCCTGATCGCCCTCGGGGAATAGCACACCCGCCCCTTCTACCTGCTCACGAACGCCGTTCACATCGGACGCCACGAACGGCTTGCCTGAAGCCATGCCTTCAATGACGGATAAGGACATCCCTTCATAGTGGGTGGAAAGCACCACGACATCCGCTGCGGCGAGCAAAGAAGGAACGTCGTTTCTCTTGCCAAGGAACCTCACCCTTGAGCTCAGGCCAAGGTCTTCTACCAAGGCCTGACAACGGATCAGATTGGGCTCATCTTCAGGAAGTTCCACACCTCCAACCAAGAACAGCGAATAATCTTCCGGGAGTGTCGCGAGCGCCTTGATAAGAGTGTCTTGATCCTTTTGCGCCCTGAAAGCGGCTACCATGATAATCTTGCACCCGGGGAGAGATGACATTTCCCTATCCGGAACCGCCTCTCTGAACCTCTTCAGATCTATTCCATTACCAATCACCACAATCTTACCGGAAACGGCATCACCCAGATAATTCTTTAGACCTTCGGAGGTCTCTTTACCGACGCAAATGATCCTGGAATAACGGGAATACATCCACCTGTCGACAGGCTTGAACCACCACCAGGATCTCCTCCGGTTCGAGGTGTTATGCTCCGTGGTAACCATCCTCACACGAAGAAAGACAGATGCCATAGCGGCAAAGAACTGGCAAGAAGTGTTGTGGGTGTGGATTATGTCAAACTTGCCTTTCTTCAGGAACCGGATTAATTTGAACACAAGAACAGGGTTTCTCATCGAACGTATTCCGGATGATAGAGCCGAAACGCGGATTCCCGATTTTTCCAACTCTTCAAGGAAATGCGTCCTGGTTCCGTCAAGTAACAGCACAGAGACATCGTGGCCGGAATCAGACAGTTGCCTGACCAAGTCAGTCACCAGCCGTTCCGCTCCACCGTGACGCAGGGACGATATGAAATGAAGGATTCTCATTATCGGATGATGGGTTAAAAACCCAAAAACTTGTAACCCCCATGACCCATCGGGACATGGAAACAATTATTCATCAAAGTACAAAATTATAAAAAAAAAGAATATTCTACTTATTAAAGATGAATTTTTACTTTTTGAGATACAAAGGGTTACTTCCGAATTGACACAGCCCCATCTTCTCCGGATCCGGAATCCCCTCTTTCTCCAGCTCATCTGAAACGAATAGAATGATATCAAAGCATTTTTAGATAACCCATCAGTGAGAACCAAAAGATGAAAAACCGACTATAGAAACTATCTTTCCTGTCTTTACTCATTCCTATTCAGACGATATGGAGCCAGCCCATCGAAGAACCCGGACCGGCATCTGTTTCTACCTTCCATCCAACCTTTAATGTAAGATGTAAGTACCTTAAAATCAAGCCTTACAATAGCCAAAACCGTCATTACAAGCAAAAGCCAAAGACTCTTGAACCCGAAGGCGAATGAAGCGGCGAAGCGGCTCCCGACAGTGTCCCCGCCATAGTGGTAACACATCCGCCACCAGGTCAAATAAGAAGCCAAAGTCCTGACCCTGATCCTATCCGGGCTTTTCTTGAAAGAAGAGCTTGAGGACCCCGCATCAAGGTTCTTCACACCGGAGTCGTACAGCACTCCCAGCTTTCCGCCGCCCAAGTACAGCTTGTATGTCATAAGCCTGTCTTCTGCGAAAGGGAACTCCAAACTGTCAAGCCAAAGCTCTTCTTCGAGACGCAAGTCCTTGAAAGACTGTTTCTTCCATAGCTGGGCAGGGCCTGCGCAACTCTGTGACAAGTAGTAACGAGGCTCCGGTCGGTGATTGTACGAGAAAGACCCGTCACGCCTGACTTTATAAGCCCACTTACCGCTGAAATGAGGGAAAACCAAGTCCGAGACCACAGCTTTCACCTTCATCCGGAAAGGCATGTCCTGGTTTTTGAACACATCTGGACCGACACAGTCCGCCCCGTTTTCTTCCATGGCCTGAAGCAGCTTAGCGGCACTGTCAGGAGCAAGACAGACATCATCGTCCAACATCAAAACGCAGTCACTTGTGATCTCATCATACGGCAGGACTCTTTGCGACATCATGCCTTTCTTCACCCAGACATATTCCTCCTTACCGACCGTGAACCCAGGTCGGGAATAACCCTCGGCGATATACACCACAACTTTCTCAGGCTGGACAGTCTGGCTGGTAATAGACCGCAGCTCCGCAAGAAACTTTTCCCCTGCGGTGCCTAGAGTACGTATCGCGATTGAATAGGTCAGCATCAGTCATCATTTTTTTGATGACAAAAACCAGGAGAATGGCCTGGAAAGAATCCCGACACCACTCCTTAGGAGTTGATAGGCCATGGGATACCTTCTGAGTTTGAATAGAAGTCCGGAATAACACCGGCGCGCTCGTCCATGATAATTCTCGTTATAAATCTCAAATCCCATTCCCCTTGGATTATCCACAATTCCCAACGCAAAATCATCCAAACGATTAGGAGATTTGACATGAGGGAGGATAACCATTTTCATGAAAGAACTGTATGAGGCGAAATAATGGACTATCTTGGCACTGTTAAATAATTGGGCTCCTACTGGCGTGCAAACCTGGCAATTCCACTCTCCGGCCAGTTCCTTGATAGGGAATCCCGTGTCTCGATTGGCTTTAGACAAGCCTGGCTGGTCAAATGGGATCCCATTCTCAACAGACCTGAGCCAGAGTTCATGCCAAACCTCAAAAAACTTCCGGGAGATAACGGAATCCCGTACAAGAAAGACGCCCCCATTGTAATAGGGAACCCTTTTCAATTCTCCGAAACCAGCTTTCTTGCAGTGTTCAATCGCTTGCGCGCTCTTGATTACAGCCGGCCCGTTCTCATCCGTCACGGCGGCTATGTCGCACGGAATCGAATCAATCTCATCAAGAGACTCGCAGACCACAGTATCCGTGTCAAGATAAAGAAAGTCCCCTTCGATAATGGAACGAAGGTGGGTCTTCAAATACCGGGACCTTAACATAGGGCTAAATCCATCCGGTATCTCAACCCTCAATGGCTCAACTGTTTCCAAAAGAGGGTCGTCCTTTGCCATCACCCTGTCATAAGTCTCCGGATCCATCACCAGAGAGACCTTCCGGTCTGGACAATGCTTGCGCAGGGAATATAGGGACAGTAGGAACATCTCATAGAAACAGTCCTCCTCCCGTGACACAAGCACATACACCACCCTTACGCTCATCTTCCCGGCTTTGATTTAAAAAGAATAAGGCAATACCACACCATCGCCGGCAATAATGCCATGAGGGTCAGCGACTTCCTTGGCGATCCTGACAACCAGGCTTTATCTTTAGCTATTAAACACTCGGCCACATAATGAACGGCGCTCCGGAAACGATTGATGGGCGTGGAGTGCTTAAGGGTCATCTCAAGCCGCCGCATCTTGGCGAAACTCCTGGGGCTATCGGTGTACTGGCGGAAAATGTTCCCGGACATGCTGTCCCCAACTTGGTACTGGACAAGGCACAGAGGCTCATTCAGCACGATTAGCGGGTAGATGTCCGTCACTTGGAGAAGCATATAAACAGGATTGAAATTTTTCTCTCCAGGAAACCCTTCCTGAGGTGCGACCTTCTTCATAAGTTCCGTCCTCATCACCTGCTTTGTGTCACCCCGGTGAATATTCTTCGCGTACAATTCTGGGAAGTGGCATTCGGACATCCCTTCGGGGAAACGCCCGCCTACCGGCTGGAGAGTATCCATGTCAATGTCAAGGCCGATAATACCGGCATACCGGTCGGAACCTTTTCTCTTCCAAGTGTTTATAATAATTTCCACCGCCCCTTCCGGCATGGCGTCATCGCTGTCGATGCAGACATTCAGTTCCGTATCTATGTTCGCATAGGCGACATTGTATCCCGTGTAGAGCCCCCCGTTCTCTTTATGAATATACCGTATTGGCAGGGCACCCTCCTCAATCCATGACCTTACCAGGGACTCCGTCCCGTCAGTGGAGCCGTCGTCCACAATAAGCCACTCAAAATCACGGCAGCTCTGCGCTTTCAGGCTCTCATAGACCCTCGGAAGCGTATGAGCCCGGTTGAAAGTGGGTGTGAATACTGTCAATGTGTAGATCATCTCACACAACCGTCCGGCTCCGGAACCCCTTGTCCGAAATCTTTCTCGCGGGAATGCCGCCAACAACAATGTCAGGTTCCGTGAAACTCTTGTTAACCACAGCGTTAGCCGCGACTATAATATCATCGGCAAGTGTCACGTCCCTGAGCACCTTGGAACCCACAGAGAAATAGATGTGATCTCCTCCTCGCACCCCTTCGGCGACAAGAACACCGCTCTGGATAACACACCTCTCACCCAAACGCGCGTTCCCGTTCACCAGAATACTGCCCCAATGAGGTAGATAGAGGCCTTTCCCACAGGTATTGGGAGAGATCTGGAAGCCAGTGAGCAGACTGACCCTTTTCAGCTTGTGCCAGTAATACCTTTCTACCAGGGAGCCGAAAAAACCGGGACCTCTGGTTCCGTCAATATACTCGCACCTGCGCATATAATTAATATACAGCATATTATACCAGCCAGCCAACCGGCACACAAGAGGATATCGGGCGATGGGAGGTTTCTTGTTAGCCGCGGCATCCGCTGCCAGATATTCCCGAAGCATTTTTTTACTGGTTATCATGACTCAACACATTTGATAAGTCCTTGAAGATCCATCGGTTGTCTCGCCGCCTCAGGACCTCTATGCAACATCTGAAAAAACAAGTCACACTTTTGAAGATTATCTCCTAAAGTGCCTATGACAGAAGGCTTTATTCCTCTCAGCCACAGGCAATCGATCAATGCGATCTGGTCCCTTCTGGAGTTCCGGAAAAAAGACTCCCACCACGCGTCCATAAGCTCAACGCACCGGGAATCGAAGTGTTTCCTCGCGATGACACTCGCCTCCAAAAGTCCCCAATTACTAGGAACGCCATGAGAACGAATCACTTCCAGATGAGCTTTCAAAGATTTTTTCGTGTCTTTTTTCTGCTCCAGGCAAGCTTGTACCTCATCATACACGCAATCTCTCCTTTTGTGGCGGAACATGGCCACGGGAAAAGAATCCAACCCCGCGGTCAAAGGAGTAAGATCTGAGAACACCCAGATGTTAGAATCGATGTAAACGCTGTACTGATAGTCATTGAAAACAAGATGGGGATGGATCTTGCACCAACGGTTGCTCAGGACAAGGTCTCCTTGGTACTCGGCTGGAATCACAGCGGATGCGTCAAGCCTTTTCCACACGCTCCCTTCCGGGATCTCCTGATCCGTCAGCACATAATAATCAATATTGTCAGGCTGGAGCAAAGGTTCCCTTAAAATGTCGTACGAACCGAATAGGGCGGTGTACACAGCGACACGTTGTTCCCTCACATACAACGACTTCCGTTCAAATGCCTTATGCTTGTCCAAAGCAAGATCGCCATCCGTTCCACGCCACGAGTTCGTCTTCGCAGTCAAAGAGCGCTTCGGTTTACACATCGTGATGATGTCGGAAATCTTCTTTTTCCACCAGGAACGCTTAGCCTCCAAAACTTGCCTTTCCCTAAAATAACAATCCCTGTAACTCTTCGCCAGAGATTCCATGCAGCATATCTCTTCGAAGGCGGCCTCGATATTATTTCCTTGTCCGGTCATTTAGTCAAAACGCTTGAGCCAATTCGAGAGCAGATACCTGTCACGTATCTCAGGGGCAACCAGCTCAACCTGGCAGTCCAAAAACTCCTTTAAAGACCTTTTATCATGATCCAACACATAGATATTGGCCGGAGAATAAAAGTCCGATTCAAGAATCTCGAGATTGTTAGTTATCAGTTTCTTGCCAAAAAAGAGAGCCTCCATCGCGCGAAGGGACAGGCCTGTCTGAGGATTCGTGGTGTAATCCAGCAAGATGTCGGCATCCTTCACCAAATCTATCACCTTTCCGTAAGGAAGAAGTGATTCCCTAAAAAAGCCGAACCTGCCCGAAAAGGCCATGGTGATCTTCAGATCCACTTCAACTCCTTCTCTCTCAAGACCGTCTTTTAAATCTTCAAGAATCTTAAGGCGTCCCTTTTCCCTTCCCAAAAACAAAGCTCGCGGATGCTGGGAAAGTCCCCGTTCCCTACTTTCCGCCGCCTCGGAGGCAAGGCTGTCAAAAAAGAACTGGGTGTTATACTTGAAACCATTTTCCTCGCAATCGGTTTTCGAGAAAGACCAATACTCAGCCCGTGCGGGAAGTTGAGTCTTTAGGCCGCTGGTTTTCACCGAGTTCCAGTACCAGATTATGATTCGTTTGTCCGGCCACTTCTTGCTCAACCAATTGATCAGACGAGAACTGGAATAAGTGTCGAAAAGTATTATCTTGTCGTCGCCACCCTTGAAAACAGGCCTGGGAAAGAATAAGCAGGAAGGCAATCTATATAGGAGAGGGTCGCGCAAAGCGTACATTCCCACAACCCCGCGATAAGGGTTTTTGTGTACGACTCCGCTGCTACGGAACACCTCATGGAATACCGCCGTCTTATGTATATCGAAATAATAAATCATGATAACTTCCTCAAACAGAACCCTATATGCGGCGGTTGGTTATAAGCCGTCTGCTCAGCTGCCACTCCGGCCCGGTACACAGGGTCGTGCATAAGTGTCTTAATTGAATATTCCGTAGGGATGTCAGAGACAAACACCCTGAGGGCATTGTTGTCTTCCCTAGCCATGATGATCTCCTCCCTCCAATCCCCAAGAATGTCGGCCTGAAGACATGGATTGGCCTTCGTCCCGTTTATCGACACGCAGCCTTCAGTCCTGAATACCCTTTCCATTCTTTCCCCGTTCCAAGATGTAACCTCCAGAGGGCCTCCGGACTCACCGTCAAGCAACTCATCATAAAGGTCACCGTCCCAGAATATCCTGAAATTGGTCGACACGTCTGGAATGTCTATCTTCTCGAATCCTTGGTCCGTCCGGGCAAAGGGCCCTACTTTCACACGTTCCTC
>OMQO01000006.1:0-4371 GCA_900313275.1 uncultured Bacteroidales bacterium | reverse complement strand
GAACGCCCGGTCCTGGGATCCAATACCGAGAACCCGTAGTCAAGTTGTTTCTTCTTAATGATCGGATGTTGCCTTCCGCACTCATGTACCGTGAAGAAATCATACCCATGGCTGCGGGGGCGATAGGCGCCAAGATGCAGGGCATCTCCATGACCCAGGAAGGTGCACCATTTGACTTTCAGGCGGTTCCATCTTGTCAACTTGTAGCAAAGCGCCCCGGTCAGTACCTCTTCCCTGCCGTCTCCATCCACATCCGCCACGGCGCAATTATGGTTGCCCTCACCTATATATTTCTCATTCCAGCGACGATATCCTTTTACGCCTTTGTACTTTCCGTCAGAGGTGAAACTGGCTGAAGAAGCTTTTCCCGTGAAAGACTTAACGTTAAATGTGTCGAAACTGTGACGGCACTTGAGACGATTATTCTCAAAAGACACGGCACAGGCGCATTGACGGCCTTGCTTTTGATTCTTCCGGCCCCAGTAATATCCCCTCATGAAAAAGCCGTAGGGCCTTTTCTTGTCCAGCCATGCCACAGCGGCCGTGTACCTCTCAGACCTGTTACCCGCTTCATCTCCCCAGAGCTTCGAGTCAACACGCTGATTTGGATAGTAGATGGTGTCAAGAGCCTGTCCATCCTCGCCCCTGAACACTGTCAGGAACTCGTCCCCATCCAGTACCATCCCATTGGAATCACGGAAATCCTTCGAGTTATCTATCCCCTTGATAGCGAGGGAATTGCTGGCAAGACTCGCGAAGCGGCCTTTCCCGTCTTTCGACCCGGGGGCGGTTTTCAGCATAATCTCGCTTTTCCCGTCTCCGTCGAAATCATACACAAGGAACTGCGTGTAATGCGCCCCCGCACGGATATTCACGCCAAGGTCAACCGGACACTGCCACAAACGCCTTCCATCCAATTTGTAAGCGTCGAGCAGCACATTCCCGGTCATCCCGGGAAGGCTGTTATCCTTACCGGCACTGTCCCACTTGACCACAAGCTCGTAGGCACCATCCCCGTCAAGGTCACCGACCGAGACATCGCTTATAGTGTAGGGTCCGAAAGGACTGTCCGCCGGTCTTTCCAAAGGTATGTCAAACCAATTCTCCCCGGAAGGGAAAGGACGGACGGCATTTGATTCATCTCCATTTCCCGTCTTGACCTTATACTCGGAATCCATGATTCCGTCCGGGTCCAGGTAGTTGGTCTTCCCGGTCAATTCAGCGATCGGCTTCCCATCACGGAACAAAGTGAATTCCAATGGTTTCCCCGCAGTGCCGAACACCGGGTCTTCCCAGGCGAGGACTCGCCAGGAGAGGAACACCCCACCCGGGACTTTCATGGCCACCAAGCCCCTGTCAAGGTTCTCAAACCTCATGAGACAAGATTACAATAAACCATTAACGATACACCTTGCTGGCGATCGGATAAAGGAACGGGAACAATGCGAGAAGTCTTAACACGCTATAAGAAACCCTATCAATAAACGCGCAAGGAGCAAGCTTCTGTTTCAGAATTCCTCCCCCTTTGATTGAAGAGATAATTGAACGGAATTCTTTCACAGAATATGACGAGGTAAGTATCCTCGAGAGAAGGATAGTTATCTTGCTGGAAAGACTGCCCAGGCATTTCTTGTAAAGAACAGGATCTGATTCCTTGAAATTTTGCACGTGCCCGGCGATGCGGGTTATCGTACCGGTAAGATCATTGACCCAACGTCTTGAGTTCTCGGGGGTTCTTGTTGTGGAAATACTTCCCGGATTGATATGATAGAGATGTATTCTCCTCGCCACCGAGACAATCTTTGGATCAGCCATCATGACATCGAACATGTATGGGAAGTCCTCGCCGATTATACCCGGAGTGAAATAAAGCCCGTTACTCTCCACGAACGATTTCTTATAGAGGTAGTTCCAGCAGAAAGTCTCGAGGCCGCTCTGTCGGATAAAATCCTTGCCTGTGCCTTCGAAAAGGACTTCACCGGTGTCATTACCGATTTTAGGGACATCACCTGGGTAGAGCATCAAACTCCAGTAACGTATCAAATCCCATCCGCACATGCAAAAACTCGTTAATTTAGCGATTCCACCACTGACTAGGGTATCATCCACATCGACATGGCAGAGATAATCTCCCTGGGCAGCCCTGATCCCTGTATTCCTGGCTTCAGAAAGTCCCTTATTCCTTTGGGTTATAACACGAATGCATGAAACCCTCTTCGCCAAAGCCTGACAGACTTCCTCCGAATGGTCAGTACTGCCATCATTGACCAAAATAATCTCGAAAGAACCCTTTTCGAGACCTTGATCCAAAAGTGATGTGACACATGCCTCAATGTACTTGTCCCCGTTATAGACCGGCACAATGAAACTGATTAACATAACACTAAAAAAGTTGACAGGAGATTCCAGATCCGGTTATCACCAGACCACCGCCATCATAAAGACCGTGAAGCTGACATATGCCAGCAATATCAAACCCGTCTTTCTGTCTTGATCCTCCCAAACCGGAAGATTGATAAGAGGATATGCGATCACTATCGGATAGATAAACCAGGACAAGTAGGCGAAACGGTTGCTGTAAGACGAACGGATCACCATGATCCAGAAAGCGTTACAGAGGGCGTATGTGATGCAAATAACATTATACCAGTTGTCCTGGATTTTCCTTTTCAGGCAAATATACCACCCCATCACGATCGGCATAGAGCTATAAAGCAGGAAATCCCAACGGAAACCTTCACGAGAGAACAGACTCATGTCCTTCGACGTGGTGTACTGTGTCATGCGGTCGTCAAAGCCGAGATCAGCGAAGAAATTGGTGATGGCTCCACCCGCGATCAAGGAAATGAAAATCGAAGCTATCCAGAAGATCAAAGCATATTTGAAATCCTTAATGAAAAACATTGCCGCGACCGTTGAGACTATTGGCAGCATCGTACTTCGATGGAAACCGAACGCGCAAAGACACAACAGTCCCCCAAGCAGATATTTGTCATCCAACAACAGGCTTATAGCGAGGAGCACGATATGACATGCGATTCCGTTACGAAGGCCATTCACTCCGAAAGTGTAAAACATCAGTGAGCCCATCACGAACAGCATGGCAAGCATAGGATCATTCGGCATGAAACGCTTGGCGGCGAAAAACGCGGTCAGGACATATATCACCTCAATGACCAGAAAGAATTGGTGGACAGTGAATCCAGCCGACTTGCAAAACATCATCAGCCACTGCCAAAGCCATTCTGAATTCCAATCGAAGCCTATCGTACGGATATCCTTCATGTTGTATTCGTAGGCGTAGTTCACCGTGTCACCAAATGCGGGGTGGACTGGACGCAGTCCAAGCCAGAAAGCGAACGCGACACTTAACACTAACGGGAAAATCCACGACGAGCCCTTTTCCTGATGTGAATAATCGGACGAAATAAGTCTTCTTACACCCATCCAGATGGCGAATAATGTTATTAAAGCCAAATAAAAATGCTCGTACTGCCAACCTTTCATACGACCTATTTTAACAATTTTCCAATTTTAGACACAATCCCGAGCCCAAAGACTCGGCGGGCGAATCTCTTGAGCGCCACAACGAAAGGCCTCTGCTCAGGCATCCATGATTTCATGTACCAATGGATCGTCCTAGTGTCTGATGTTTTCATCAGGCGCCCTGTGGCATCATCAAACGGATTGAACCACGCCTTGGGATAAACATCGACCCCAAAGACATTCTCAACTCCAGCTCCACCCTTAAGCCCCTCAGCGACAAGAATTTCCGTAACCATCGGAATCATTGAGAACGGATTTCTCGTCCCGTCCTCACAATAAAACGGAGTCCTGTCATACCGTGTAAGAATCTCTTTATATAATGCCATCCCAGGCTCGGCCCCAAGCCCCAGTCCCGGAGCGACCGCCAACTGGCCTTTAGTTCCGTCATTCTCAAAACCCATGAACGGCCCTTTCGCCATGATGTCGTCCATTGGCTTTATAACCTCCACATCCGTGTCGAAATAGACACCCCCATTCTCATAGAGTATCTTGAACCGGGCGAAATCGCTTACAAAGGCATAGAGCCCGGCCTTGTATGCGTCCCGGGTGTAGGGATGCGCCTCAACATCGAAATTACTCTCGTCCCAACAGGCTATCTTGTAGTCAGGCAGGAACTTCCGCCAGCTTTCGATACACTTTTCCGCCAGAGGTGGCAACGGTTTACCGCCGAACCAGCAATAATGGATTATTTTGGGGATCATAAATCTCCGGTCCTATTTGATCAACTTGGTCCTGACGAAATAACGGGGACGGTCCTTGACTTCCAGATAAATACGACCGATATACACCCCGACGACACCGAGGCCGATCATCACACACCCGCCG
>OMQO01000137.1:3467-9402 GCA_900313275.1 uncultured Bacteroidales bacterium | reverse complement strand
CATTGATGGACTACATGGCCGGATTGCTCCAAGGCAAGAAGATGATATTCGTGCTGAAGAGTTCCGACCGGACCAACGAGATCAGGCTCTACAAAGACTTTTACGAGAAGATGGGCTGTGATTTCAACGTGCTGGAAGCCGCTGAGGTTGAACCACATAGAAAAGAATGGTCGGCTGATGGGGCAGTTGTGTTCAGCGCCTTGAACCAGATGGACATCCTCTCTTTCAGCCTGGACACTATCAAGGCCATGGTGGATAGGGAGATGATCAGCGATTTCCGGAACGTGTTTCTTCTTCACGACAAACGCTTTATGAGGCTTTGGTTCGAAGATAGCTTCACAGGCGGCTGCCTGACCACAGACGAGGCCACATTCTTAAGGTCCCACGCCATCCCTACCTGGGACTGCTCCGATCCGGAAGCGGCTGACATACTGAAAGATGCGCTTAGCGACAAGGACAGTTACATCCTGAAACCATACCGTCTCGGAAAGAGCGAGGGCGTGAAGGCCGGTGTCCTGACAAGCCAAACTGAATGGGAAAACTTAGACACATCCGGAATGATTCTCCAGCCTTTCATTCCCCAACGCACATTCAAGACGGAATGGGAAGGACAGGTGTTCTATGACTACATGTGCGGGATGATGCTCTGCGTCGATGACCGCTTCTTCGGCTCAGGTCTTTTCAGGGCCTCCAGCCTGCCTGTGACCAATGTGGGCGACGACCGGAAAGCCTGTCCGCTGCTCACCGACGATCCCGTTTTGATGGAATATTGCGACGTGCTATGATCCTTGCCGGCAACCAACCATATTTCCTGCCTTACCTCGCATGGTGGCAGCTTCTGAAGGCAGCCGATCTGTTCTTGATAAGCGACGACTACAACTTTATCAGGAGCGGATGGATCTGCCGTAATCGGATTCTGGTGGAAGGGCAGCCACTATTCTTCAGGATAGAGATCAAAAAGAGAAGCAGTTACAAGCTCATTAAAAACATGGAGCTTATGCCGGTCAAGGTTGAAAAGAAACTTAAGACCCTGAAGTACGCCTACCGCAGGGCTCCATATTTCGATAACGGTATCGCCTTGGCGGAACGCGTCTTACGGTGTCCGGAAACCAATTTGGCCGATTTCCTTGAGAACTCAATAAAGGAAGTCTGCGCTTTCCTGAACATCACCACTCCCCTGAAAAGGTCTTCGGAACTGGCCGGCAATGCCTTGTTCAAGAGGGAAGAACGCATCTACGACGCTTGCCACAGAATCGGGGCGGACACTTACATCAACGCCATTGGCGGAACCGCTTTATATCACCGGGACGATTTTGCCCGCCGGGGCATCACTCTCAAGTTTCTGAAATCCGGACTCCCGGAGTATCCCCAATTCGGAAAACCGTTCGTAGAGAAGCTTTCCATCCTTGACGCAATAATGTTCAACTCTCCCGAGGCACTTCAGGAAATGCTTGAGGATTACACACTTATAGATGGCGGTGATGGATGAGATAATGGTCACAGTCATATGCCTGGCCTACAACCATGCCAAGTACATCCGGGACACCCTAGAAGGCTTCGTCTCGCAAAGGGCATCTTTCCCTTTTGAGGTACTCGTCCATGATGACGCCTCGACCGATGGCACCGCTGACATCATCCGGAACTATCAATCCCGCTATCCTGAGATCATCAAACCGGTTTTCCAGAAGGAGAACCAGTATTCCCAGGGCATCAGCATTTCCCAGACCTTCCTTTACCCTCTTATTCGTGGGAAATATGTGGCACTTTGCGAAGGGGACGATTATTGGACAGATCCTCTAAAACTCCAAAAGCAAGTCGACGCGCTTGAATCACACCCAGAATCGGACATTTGCTCGCACAGGGCCCGCAGGTTAAAGAACGGCAAGTTCGATGGTTGGATCGCTCCAAGATTCGGTAGCGGCATGGTCTCGGCAAGCAAGGTCATCCTCGGTGGAGGAGGCTGGTATTGCGCCACAGCCTCATTTCTTTGTAGAAGAGAAGCTTACATGAGATGGACCCCAGTCAGGGAGGTGGTGGTGATCGACTACACTCTTGCGATACAATGCTCCCTCAGAGGTGGGATGGTCTATCTGCGTGACTGTATGTCGGTTTACCGGGTCGGCACCGAAGGTTCATGGACGGTGCGGAACGACAGAAAGGCGAGAATCAAGAGCCGGCTGAAAATGATTGAGATGCTGGATGCTCTTGACAAGTGGACCGCTGGGCATTACAAGCGGGTGATCAACAGAAGACGGGAGATGTTCCGCTCCAACGCCCTTCTTCTGAATAGGGATTATCGAAGCCTGTACTCCCCCGCAAGGCTTGGAATCAATATCTTCAGGTTATTGCACTCGTTCGATAAGGTCGCGAGAAGGTGGCTCTCATTTCTTTAGGAAACCATATTTTTGCATTAAGAAAAAAGTTGTTTAACTTTATATGTTTGAAAGAATAGCCATGTCCAAGTACCTGTTAACCATAATCTCAGCCTTATTCTTGATCCAGACCGCCGCTCTATGTGAGGTGGTTCCGGGAGCTGATGGGAGAATAACCTACATAGGAAGGACCGCGGTGATCGACGGATCCGTGTCTTTCGACTGGACCGGGACCTACTTGAAAGTCCGGTTCCAGGGAGCCTCCCTCGAAATGCGTGTTTCCGACACCGGCAAAAACTACTACAATGTCTGGCTGGACGGGAATATGGCCTCAAAACCTGACAAGGTCCTGAAAGTGACCGGGGCGGACACGACCATCACCGTTCTGTCACCCGCTGATCTTCAGGCCCGTTTCGGCAAGGACAAGAAGGCCTTGAAGGCTCCTCACCAGGTTATTCTTCAAAAGCGCACGGAAGGATCTCAAGGCCGCACCACCATCAAGGAGTTCATCACAGACGGGACTTTCATGGCCGCTGACAAGCCATCCGGAAGGGTTATCGAGTTCATAGGCGATTCCTACACCTGTGGCTATGGCACCGAGGCCTCCAACACAGAGCACTTCTCCCCCGAGACAGAGAACCAGAACCTGACCTACGCTTGTGCCACCGCAAGGTATTTCGGCGCCGAACAAGTTGTTATTGCTCATTCGGGGATAGGCATCGTCAGGAACTACAACGGGAAGTTGAATGAGGGGAATATGCCCGGGCGCTATCAGCATGTGTTCGATGCCCAGGATGCTCCGAAATGGGATCCGAATGTCTCTCCCCTCAAGCCTGCTATCACCGTCATCTATCTCGGTACCAACGACTTCTCCACCAGGATGCAACCTGCTGAAAGGGCATTCACCGCAGCTTACATAAACTTGCTCAAGCAGATTAAGGAGTTCTATGGAGATGGTCATCCTGTGCTTTGCATGGCCCCTAAACACGACATCCTCCAACTGCGTTACATCATGGAGGCCGCAAAGGCAAGCGGACTTGGCGGAATACATGTGATGGGCTTGGGAGCTTCGGTCCATAACGACACCACAGACATGGGGGCGGACGGCCATCCCAACTATAACGGCCACTTGAAAATAGCCCACTCCGTGATCCCCTACATCTCGACCATAACAGGTTGGGAGATGATGGACAGTCCCGTGAAATAATAAACTAACAGCAACTATATGAGCACATTCAAAAAAGTTTTGCTTTGGAGCATCGCCGGTCTCATCCTGGCGTTGGCTGTCTTTGTTTACATCAGGTTCTATTTCGTCTTCGGTGACGGAGTAAAGGCCGGCGAACTGAACCAGTTCACTTACAAAGGCTATGTTTGGAAAACTTACGAGGGTAGGCTGATCCAGGCCGGATTCAAGGGCAGTGTCCCGAAGACAGGCGGCACCGCCACCATCCAATCCTATATTTTCGACTTCTCTGTCGCCGACGAAGAGGTTGCCAACGAGCTGATGAGATGCAGCGGCAAGACAGTCGAGCTTCATTACAAGCAGTATCTCGGGGCATTGCCCTGGAGAGGCATGCAGAAGCATGTGGTCGACAAGATTATTTCTGTAACAACACCTGAATGATAATGAGAGAGTTAGCGTTAACGATAGCATTGTTGCTGCCGGCCGCGGCATGGGCCCAGACAGGGGTTGTCGCCACCCACCCCGCCAATAAAGAAGGGAGGCTCATGACGATGGAAGAGGCTGTGATGGGTGTCGGCACACGCCCCGCCTCTGTCGCCGCCATGTGGATAGATGATGACACCTACGCCTGCATGGAAGGGCGTGAGATCAAGGCTTACAAGGCTCTCTCCGGCGAGGCCGCGGAGTTCAATGGCGGCGGACGCGCCCAGGGAGGCCCCCGCGGAATGAGAGGAGCCGTCCCTAGCGCTAAAGGAGTCATGGCTTTCACAAAAGGCCAGAGCCTGTACATCAACAACGGTGGAGATATTCCTGTGGCTGAGAGCGAGAACGACCAAATCACTTACGGTCAGAGCGTCAGCCGCAACGAGTTCGGAATCAACGGAGGAATATTCTGGTCTCCTTCAGGAGACAAACTGGCTTTCTACCGTAAAGATGAGAGTCGTGTCACCGACTTCCCTTTGCTGGACATCTCGACCCGCACAGGAACCCTGAAGAGCATCAAGTATCCCATGAACGGAATGGAAAGCGAGGAAATCAGCCTCGGAATCTATGACCTCGCCACAAAGAAAACCGTCTGGTGTGATGTGACTGACTTCGGTTACGACCGCTACCTGACCAATATCAGCTGGTCCCCGGACGACGCCTTCATCTTCATCCAGGTCCTTGACAGGTCGCAGAAACACATGAGACTCAACATGTACCGTTCCTGCGACGGCAGCTTTGTCCGCACCATTCTCACAGAAGATGATGACCGCTATGTCGAGCCACTGGATCCTCTCCATTTCCTTAAGGGCACATATTCCTTCATCTACAGGACCAATAGCCGCGACGGGTACCGCAACCTCTATCTCTGCGACACCCTTGGCGTGGTCCGCCGCCTGACAGCGGTGGATGCCGATGTCGAGTACCTCTACAACGACGGCACCTGGATCTACTACACCTCCGCTGAGGTCTCCCCTGTTGAGAATCACCTGTTTAAGGTTTCCGTGACAGGACTGAAGTCCAAGAAAGGAGTTGAGAATCTCTCCAAGGCCAAATTCGGCAAACCAGTGAGGCTCACCACAGAGGAAGGATGGCACAGCGTCTCCCTCAGTCCTGGACACAAGTACTTCATCGACCGCTTCAGCAGCTTCAATGTGCCTTCCGTGACTCAGGTTAGGACCATGGACGGGAAGCTCCTTCGTGAGCTGGGGCGCGCCGAGGATCCCCTCAAGGCGTTCAAGACCGGAGAGGTGATGCTCGGAACTGTCAAAAGCGCCGACGGCAAATATGACAACTGGTACAGGTTGTTCCTTCCCGCGGACTTCGACCCGGCGAAGAAGTATCCTGTCTTGCTTTATGTCTATGGTGGTCCCCACTCCCAGCTCGTCAAGGACAGCTGGCTCGGTGGAGTGAGCATGTGGGAGATGTTGATGGCCCAGAAAGGTTATGTGGTGTACATCCAGGATGGACGCGGCACATCCAACCGGGGCGCTGACTACGAGCAGGCGATTCACCGCCACTGCGGCCAGAATGAGATGGCGGACCAGATGGTTGGAATTAATATGCTTAAATCCCTGCCTTTCGTTGATTCAGAGCGCATTGGAGTCCACGGATGGAGCTATGGCGGCTTCATGACCATATCCCTTATGACACATTACCCTGAGACCTTCAAGGTTGGTGTCGCTGGTGGTCCTGTGATAGACTGGAAGTGGTACGAGATCATGTACGGGGAGCGCTATATGGACAACCCTGAGACAAACCCCGAAGGCTTCAAGCAAACAAGCCTGATCGAGAACGCCTCCAAGCTTAAAGGCAAGCTCCTCATATGCCAGGGCGCCATCGACAACACGGTGGTTTGGGAGCACAGCCTCAGTTTCGTGCAGAAGTGCATCGAGAA
>OMQO01000137.1:0-3451 GCA_900313275.1 uncultured Bacteroidales bacterium | reverse complement strand
AATGTCTTCGGAAGATGGAGAATCCATCTCATGGACAAAGTCACTGATTATTTCGAACTATATCTTTAACACTCAATACTTTCCAACATTTAAAACGCTAAAGAAATGGCATTCTCAATTACCGACGTCATCAAGCAGCAGGTCAGTTCCGCAGTAGGTGGAGTTCAAATTCCTGCCAACGTACAGAACCAAGTCCTCGGAGGACTCTCCGACTCTATCCTCGGCAGCCTCACCAGGACCGCGACCAGCAGAGGCGGTGTCAACATCATCACCGACCTTCTCACGGGTAAGACCGCGCCAGCCAAGAGCCCTGTCACCTCTCTCGCCGGCAGCATCTTCACGAGCAACATCCTGAAGAACCTCAATCTCGGCAAGGCGGCCAACGCGTCACTTATCGCTTTGATCCCCACCATCCTCGGTGGTGTCACAAAACTCTTCAAGGATCAGAACGGTGACGGCAAGGTTGACATCAACGATGTCATCATTGCCCTCGGCGGCAAAATCGGAGGCGGCGGTCTCTTCGGAGGCCTCCTCGGTGGTCTGTTCAAGAGGAAATAAAACTACCTCAAAGGTCTTACGACCTTGATCCCGGAAAGGTTGGATCTCGGAACGACGTAATCTTCAATCGTCTTCCCGTCGATCACAACCTTTTCCTCTTTTTGGGAGGCGTGGATGAATCCCACCCGCCCATTCTCGACAAGAGCTATCGCCACATGGGCGATATCCAGCCCATCCACGGTTGAGACAAAACAGATGATGTCCCCAGACTTGATCCCTTCCACAGCGGTAGGGATCTTGTTTTTGGGGATATATGTCATCGGAACCTTATTCAGTTCATTCTCAATCTCCTCTATTCTCTTTAGGTCAAGAGCGGCTCTCGGGATGTTATCAGCGTCCTGAAGTTGCTTATAACTTTTGGGATGGCGGGACATGAAATGAATCGGATGGGCATATTCCTTCCCTCCCAACTTAAGGGTCAGGTCAATAAGGTCCCCATCTTGCCTCCGGATCCATTCGGTGGTGTAATGGATGCGGTCGCTGTACGAATATGGAGCCTCTTTCCTGTACCGCATCTTAGCGATATTGGCGGAGAAAGACTCGAAAGACGGCTCTTTATCATCAGATTCCAAAACTGTCCTGACCAAGCCTAAGCAAGTCTCCACGAAGAGGATACAGTCGGTTTTCGTAAGATAGATCCTAAGGTTCTCCTCATTGGGATCCTCCTCCAGAGTCCCGGCCACATAAGGTGTACCGAGAAGGCTTTTGGCGGCAAGAACCATTAAATCTCCTGCTTGGAGGCCAGCCGAAGCGCCCTCCTTTAAATCACGCATAATCTTGACTGCCAGTTCCTTATCATGACTGGTCGTGACACAATTCACCTGTCCGGAAGACTCCCGGCAGCCGAAGAACATGGCAAAAAGCGCCATGAGAACAAGTTGAATCCTTCTCATGGCGCTAATTTAATCATTTTCCGCCTAAACAAGGCCTAATACTATTACAAGGGCATAGTCTTGCCATCATACACGGTCAAGATGCTTGTCGATGAGCAGAATTTACCGGAAAGATAACAACTGAAACTACCTTCATTGTAGTTGAACACAGCATAGTCACCAGCGTAACTGACTTTGCCATAGCGCATTCTGCCAGTGGCCTGATGGCTGGAAGTCGAGCTGCCGAAAATGACTTCAAGGCCGTCATACACGTCCGAGATGCTCCATATGTCATTCCTCAACGCAGAGTGGTTGTCTATCTTGGTCTTATTATGGGTACCCACAACATTGACATATCCCTGCAAAGAAGAGTTTCCGTAGGCTGATCGGTAATCATCCAGCGAGGAATAACGCTCGAAGCGGAACGTGTCGCCCTCCAATGTCCCTTCTCCTTCAATATAGCATTGTCCGAATGTGGAAAGGTCGAACGCTCCGGAGAACTCGGTCTCACCCATCACCACATCATAATAGGTGTATGGAATGGTCACATTGGCTTCCTCATTCTCGGGGTCGTCATAGCAAGGCCTGGTAATCGCCCTCATGCTGGTGAAATCCAAGTCTCCTATGTATCGGATCTCAGGAATATGAGTCTGGCGGGAGGTCCTTATCTCGAGGCCGTAGTCCGGGTCGGGCTTGCTTATTGTCAGTTTGCCGCCGCTTGAGGAGATAGTATAGACAGCAGCCTGCACATTCACCTGGGAGGGATTGGCCCCGTTACCATACATAAAATAGTCATAATCAGTAGATTCCCCATCAGAATAAGTACCCTTCCTGTTGTAACTGTCTTTGAGGATCGATGAATTGTTCGCAGCGGTGAGGGCATCTGCAGAATTGGCGATTCCGTCCTCAAAAGATGGTCTTGAACCGACCGCGGCATAATAAGACGCGATGGCGGATTCGCTCCGGTAATATTTGTAACCACACTTTGAAGACTCATTCCAGAACGGGTAATCAACTCCACCCCATGAAGACTCGCGTACACCTTCCACAATCCTGGTCAGCGAGTTGGTGGCGTTTACGTAGTAAGCGTCAAGCGTCGCATTTGTCATCTCCACCTCAAGATTCACCCGATAAGGTACCTTACATGTCTCGCCTATCATCGAGGCATCTGAAACTGTCTTGCCGGAGAATTTGAATGAAAGTGGCTTCGATGGCGTGGATGCGGTCTTCGAACCAGCTGTCCACTCGGGCAGTTCCTCACGGCTGAGATAGATGAATCCATTGCCATCAGAAGTCTTGGTGTAGGTTTTTCCGGAGACATCTTTGAAAACAACCTCACAATTTGGTATGATGACAGGCCCGGGCCCTGTCACGATGAACGCGCAACCGCCAGAGTAAGGGTTTACGTATTCATAGGTAGTGTCGGCCGCGGCGGCCTTGGACGCGGTCTTGATCTTCATCAAAGCTCTCACAGGCGCCAGATTGTATTTATCGGCATCAACCTCCTCATTGTATTCCATTTTCGCGGTCGGTTGAGCGTCATGCCCATCTTGGCCGTCCTGACCATCTTGTCCATCCTTGCCGTCAACACCATCTTTGCCTCTGAGGTACAGCCAGAAATCCGACACCTCAATGGCGCTCTTGGGCCACATTGGATATTCATCGATGTCATAGACACCGTTGCCAGGATTGGCCAGACCCGAATCCGACAGCACATCGGCCTTCCAGATCTCATAGGCGGATTTACCCTCCGTGCCATCAACACCATCTTTGCCATCCGCTCCGTCTTTGCCGTCAACGCCATCCTTGCCGTCAGTACCGTCTTTGCCGTCAACACCGTCCTTGCCGTCGACGCCATCTTTTCCCTTGGCCGGTATTCCGGTGTCTTCACCACTGATCCACCAATTGCCATTGGCACCTACTTGAGGTGTGTCACCCTTTTCGCCTTTGCCTCCAGTGGCACCTTTGGGCCCGCGGGAAGGTTTGCCAGTGTCCTCATCACCAATCCACCAGTTGTTGTT
>OMQO01000281.1 GCA_900313275.1 uncultured Bacteroidales bacterium | reverse complement strand
GGCATTGATCGTGAAATCACGCCTCATCTGGTCCTCCTCAAGAGTACCATCCTCAACAATCGGCTTTCGGGAATCATGACGATAGGACTCCTTTCTGGCTCCGACAAACTCAAGCTCGGCCCCATGCCATTTCAGCATCGCGGTGCCGAAAGTCTTGAATATCGAAACATTACAATGACGCCCCTCCTCTTCCTCTATCTTTCTCGCTACAGCCTCAGCTAGCTCGATACCGCTCCCCTCAACCACTATATCTATGTCGTCGTTTTGCCTTCCGAGAAAGCAATCACGGACATATCCCCCGATAACGAAGGCCCTTACCCCAAGCTCTTCAGCAGCCTGGGAGACGATGCCGAATATCGGACTGTCAAGATATCCCTGTGTTATAGTAGCACTCATTACCAATCATTTCCGCATATCTTCCCATGTCGGGAAAGATTTCATCTGCTCGAATGGAGCCTCATCTTCATGGCCTGTCTGGCCAGCTGTCTCCACCCTCTTGAAGCCAAAAGTCTTCCGCCCATTAGTGATCAAGATGTATTTGACTCCCAGAGCCAAATTGTACTTCAAAGCCTGCTCCAGCACATCTCGATCCAACTCGACATCCTCCCTCTTGCACTCGACAACCATCAACGGAGCGGTGTCCCGGCCATAAACCAGGATGTCAGCCCTATATGGCTTATCACCGAATTTGAGAGCGACCTCACTCATCATCATGTGGGTGGGAACCAGGGCAGTTTCCATCAAGACACCGATAAACCACTGACGCACCTTCTCCTCGGGCGTCAGGGCCACAAGTTTCTTCCGCAGCGGATCCCAGACCTGTTCCATAACGCGAAAATAAATAAAATATCGATGAAACAAATTAAGATTATTCACCGTATAATGGTCGCGCCACAATGGGGATGTTCTGGTTTTGACAGCAATGATTTCGGGTGGTAAGCACGCCGGGCTTCTGAGAGATCTGCCCGCCAAACCGTTCTTTCAACAATTTAGTTGCCAACGACAACTACGCGCTCGCTGCCTAATCGACTCAGTCGTTTAGCTTAATCCCGGCCGCCAAGGCTGCGGCCCGGACGAGTATCCCGCGGACTTTACGCCTTCTATGTTCCGAGTTCGGGGTATCATTCAAGAGGGACGCTCCGGTGGACTCCTTTAAAGCCGGCTAAGATTCAAAGGATAAGCTTCGGTTAGCCCGCCTTCCGGCAGGCCGCGGCCGACAACCAAAGGAAGGATAAGCGTGTAGAAAGCTGCTGGGGACGTTGTTTGGACGGCGGTTCGACTCCGCCCATCTCCACGAAAATCCCTCTCAGAGTTCTCTGAGAGGGATTTTTCATTCACAATGTATCAATTTGTGTGACAAATTATTATAAATATAAGCAGTAATCTCTTCCTGACTTTATTCATTATTATCACAAATCTTTCACTTACCTTATAGGGGTGAAAAGAATGGTTGATTCCCAAAGGGTAAAAGACTCATAGTCCCACTGTCCTTTCTCAAATCCGAGTCCGAGAAATTCTCCTTCCGGAGTTTCAATGCTATAGAGACTGGTGAAGCGGAAACCATCATTTTCGCTAAGGAAATCTTCTTTGACCTTTGTGGCAGATTCACTCAAGGGTGTATCAGGATCCAATTTGTGCCGTGTCTCTGTCCATGCCCAACCACGACCTTGACGGGATCGTGCAGTCTTGATAATGCCACTATCAAGGATAAATACCAGGTTGTCTCCGCTCTCATTGACAGCCCCCAGGATCTCCGCATATGGATATCGCGCCTTCACAGCGTCTAGAGACGGAGAAATATCTCTCCATGTAAACGACGGATTGATGGATCCTCCATGGGAATCGTATAAAAGGGTACCATTCTCGCTGATCACGATATATTCCGTCCTGTGGACAATCCCATCCGAACTGACACCTTGAGTATCCTTCAGAGGCACATCGAAGCGGAACTCGAATTGCTTGTGATCTATACCTCTACGAGATGTTTCAATAACATAGCTGCCAGGCCAACTTCCTGTCTCAGAGTAGTCCTCATTCTCAACTCCTGTGCTTAGATAAGCCCTGGCGACCTTCCTTGGCAGCTGAAATAGGAAATCGTCAGTCGAGTACATCTTATTTGTCATCATCCAGACCTTGTCCTTATAGTGTGCCTTCGCCTCAAGGCCATCACTGTCAATGAATTCCAGTTCCGCCCAACCATCGTAATCCTCTCCATAATGGTTGCTTTGCAGGGTTGCCCCAGGATAGCGTGCCTCGAAATCAGCACGCACATAGTCCGGAATGGGATCGTATGGCACCTGCGGTTCTTTTTCACACCCCGTCAGGGTTACCAACCCGAAGGTTGCTAATAATATGGCTATTTGATGATACCTAAGAATAGTTTTAAACATGATCATATTCCCCTTTGTTTAATACACTTATTTGTTTAATACACTTAG
>OMQO01000022.1 GCA_900313275.1 uncultured Bacteroidales bacterium | reverse complement strand
CGACCGGCAGACCGGAAAGACTTCTCTAGCAATAGACACAATCATCAACCAGCGCTCCTGTTACCAGGCCGGAAACCCTGTGTATTGTATCTATGTCGCTGTGGGACAGAAAGGTTCAACGGTCGCTAATATCGTCGAGACACTCAGGGCTTACGGGGCGATGGACTACACGATAGTTGTCGCGGCCACTGCCGCGGATCCTGCCGCATTGCAGTATTTCGCTCCATTCGCCGGCGCGGCCATTGGGGAATATTTCAGGGACACCGGACGTTCAGCTCTTGTGGTCTATGATGATTTGTCCAAACAGGCTGTGGCCTATAGGGAAGTCTCGTTGATTCTTCGTCGTCCTTCAGGGCGTGAGGCTTATCCGGGCGATGTTTTCTATCTGCATTCAAGACTTCTTGAGAGAGCGGCGAAAATCATTGACCAGCAGGAGGTTGCGGAACAGATGAACGCCCTTCCTGATTCTTTGAAGGGTAAGGTCAAGGCTGGTGGATCATTGACCGCTCTTCCTATCATCGAGACTCAGGCCGGTGATGTCTCCGCTTATATTCCCACGAATGTGATCTCCATCACCGATGGGCAGATCTATCTTGAGTCAGGCCTGTTCAACCAAGGTCAGAGACCGGCTATCAATGTGGGTATTTCGGTGTCCAGGGTTGGTGGTTCCGCCCAGGTCAAATCGATGAAGAAGGTGGCCGGAACCCTGAAGATAGATCAAGCGCAGTACAGCGAGTTGGAGTCCTTCTCTAAGTTCTCCTCGGACATGGACAAGGTTACGGCCATGGCGCTCGACAAGGGGCGTAAGAATAACAAGCTGCTGGTGCAGGCGCAATATTCCCCTATGCCGGTAGGAGAGCAGGTGGCCATCCTTTACTGTGGAACTCATGCTTTGATGAGCGATCTGAAGGTGGAGCAGGTTCCTGAGTTCCAGACTCAGTTCCTGGATCGTATGAGGGCCGGGCATCAGGATACGCTTGATGCGTTGAGCTCTGGAAAGTTAGATGAATCAATTACTTCCGTCATTGAGACGGTGGCTGATGCGGTGGTTAAGTCTATCGTCGGACAGGTGTAATGGCTTCGTTGAAGGAGATAAAGGGGAGGATCGCTTCTGTTAGCGGGACGCTGAAGATAACTTCGGCGATGAAGCTCGTCGCGTCGGCCAAGTTGCGTAAGGCGCAGCTTGCCATCACGAATATGCTTCCTTACCAGCGCCAGTTGCAGCGGATACTTTCCCGTCTGATGGCCGAAGGTGCGGAGGAGCATGCCGCCGGCGACGCCTCTGTCCCGAGGCCGTACTCAGCCGCAGCGGAGCGAGAATGGACGCGGCCTGGGACAGGAGGCGCGACGGCCACAAGCGTCGCTATCGTGGCGTTCTCGTCGAACTCATCTCTTTGCGGGGCGTTCAATTCCAATGCTATTCGCCAGACTCTTTCGGTGATTGATGAATATCGTTCCGCAGGATTTACGGACGAGAATATCATTGTCTATTCAGTAGGCCGTAAGATTGCTGAGGCTATGCGAAAAGCAGGATTCCAGTCTCCGGAAGATTATTCAAAAATGGCGGAATCGCCTGGTTATGAGGCGGCTTCGGCTCTTGCCAAGGAATTGATAGAAGGGCATCTTTCGGGTCGTTTCGTAAAGGTCGAGTTGGTCTATAACCACTTCAAATCCACATCTTCCCAACCTACTGTCCGGGAAACCTACCTGTCCGCCACCAATTCTCCCGGCCAGCAAACCGCTGACTATCAGAGCCAACCGGGACAGCCATCGTCGGTTGCCACTCAAACCCCTTGTGACGACATCATCGTAGAGCCATCCCGTGAGGCGGTCCTGGGAGTTCTTCTGCCCAAGGTTCTTCGCCTTAAGATCTACGCGACCCTTCTAGACAGCAATGCGGCCGAGCATGCCGCCCGTACGGTCGCCATGCAGACCGCCACTGACAATGGCAATGATCTCCTTGAGGAACTCACTCTCGAATATAATAAGGGCCGTCAGCAAAAGATCACATCTGAGATTCTCGACATTGTCGGAGGGTCGTTACGGTAGGTTTGGTCCGACTCCGCTCACCAATCTTGAACGTAGTCGTAGCGTTCCTCGAAGAACTCTTTGGTTGATTTGATGTTTAATATCCAGGCCCAGTTGATCTTTCCGAATCGCTTATAGTAGTATCTCATGTAGGGCTTCCATCGTTTTGCCCAGGCTTTTAAATCGGTCTTCACATCAATTGGGTCGAAGTTCTTACGCGCTATCTCATTGATCGTTGTCTTGCACAGATCCTGGAATTCAGGATTTCTCATCGCGGAAGCGAATAGAGTGTGCTCACGCATCGAACAGTCTAATGAGTTGAACTTGGCCTGAGTTTTTTCTGTCGAATACGCTGAGGAAGAGAACTCGCAGTCGCACAGAAGGTAGCGCCACCGGCCATCAGCATAAGGGTTTGAAGGATTGATGGAAGCACTTCGCCAAAGTTTGACATTGGTGGTGTCCCTCCAGTCTGAATTGGCGATGTATATCTCTGTGGCAAAGTAATCCGCCATGCTTTGGATGTCCATGACTTTCTTAAACTCTTCCCAATTGGAAGCGATGGAGAGGTCTTTGTCGCGGAATGAAATAAGCTCTTCGTAAAGGTGGAAATCAGATCCTTTTCCATCTTCAAGCTTATCCTCACTGATGATAAGTGGATCACCCACACCGTAGTGGTTCTCAATGTAATCGCTATTGTACTTCTCAATCAGGTTGTAATGACCCCAATACTCACCATTCAGGAATAATACGGCAATCCGGCTTTTCTGGGTGGAAAACTCTCTGTCACTCACCCTGGATTGGATCCATGCGTCCTTGAATTTCAGAAGATCCGTGTCATTTCCTCCATTCCTTAAAGAAAAGGACTTGTACTTGGTTATAACCTTACCGGTGGTGTCCACAGCGTCTGGGAATAGTGGATAATTCATGCACCCATCACCATACGGCCTTTTGAAACTGATATTCCATGATTTTTGAGCGAACAACCTCGAAGCGCGTCCTTTGATGCGGATACCACACTCTTCCTGGAGCGTCAAAGTATTCGAGGCATCGAATAGCTCTATGGAAGCGGGACGTTCCCAGACTTTTCCCTTACTTGTGTAATTCGCCTTAACTTCCCACCATTTCTTTTTCGCTAGGATTGACTCAGCACCTGGGGTAGATATCCAGTCGTCATAAAGCTTCCCTTTTGCCAGTATCCCTGTCTCATAGCCGAGAATATTGTCTGGATCCGTGACTATTGAGATGACCATGACATCCTTATAGTCTTTTTTCAAGTCCGCTCCGATAAAGTAGGTCTTGGTGGTCACATCTCCAACTGAACCATCTGGGGCGACGGCAATCGCTCGGATGATGTTCGCCGAAGGAAGTTTGCTGGAGATTCTCACAGACGTGATAGGATTTCCTTGATACTTTAAGGTCATCAAGTCTATGGTATTTGGGTCAACCCAATGGTTACCATTCTTGCTCAAAGTGATAGGCCCTTGATAGAGAGGAGATTCCGGAGTAGGAACCGAGCCGTCTGTGGTGTAATGGATGCTCCATCCTTCAGGGGCGGAAAGGCTTATTGTCTTGGATTTTTCCTTGAAAGAGCCGGCTTCCTCTGAGAAGGTGACGCAGGGCTCAGCGGGGTCAAAATAAAGCAGATAAGGACGGCGACGAGCCCTGAATGACTCGACATCATCTTTCCAGCGTGCCTTGATCTCATCAGCGGAAGCCCCGGATAGAATCATTTCACGGATGTATTCAACCCCGGCGAGCTTGTCGAAAAAGCTTGTGAAGAACGACTCCCCGATTTGGAGGGATTGAAACGCCGTGATGACATATTCAAGGTTGATTCCCTCGCCCCAAATCTCCTCCAAAGGCTTCTCCCTGAGGTCATACCCATAGCAGATCTTATCCTTTAGAGGAGGATTTTTGGCCCCTGGAACACTCTTGGGGGTGAAGGAATAGTCCGCCTTCATGTCCGGATGGCCGAACATCTCAAACGGATTGTCGGTTCCCCGGCCAAGTGACACTGGAGTACCTTCAAAGTAACAGGTTGAGGCGTAAAGATATATTGCCCTCATAGTCTTTAGGTTAGGGGAGGGAGGAACGACCACTTGTGTCTTCATTGAATGGTCATATCCAAGGCAGGGGATAACGGTCAGGTCGCATTGGAGAGCATCCGGAAGCCAACCTTCGCCGTTGATCATGCGGGCTAGTTCCCCGAGCGTCATCCCATGGACGGTGGTGATAGGCAGGGCACCGACTCCGGACTTATATCTCATGTCGAGAATCGGCCCATCGACATAAAAGCCGTTGGGATTGGGCCGGTCAAGGACAATCACCTTCTTTCCGTTCCGGGCACAAGCCTCCATCAGGTGGAGCATCGAGACATAATAGGTGTAATACCTCAAACCAACATCCTGAATGTCAACAAGAAGGACATCGAACTTGTCCATATTCCCCTTCCCGTAGGCATCGCTGCCGCCATACAAGGAGATTATCTCGACTCCAGTCTTGTCGTCCACTTCGCCGGAAACTCTCTCTCCTGCGTCGGCGGTTCCTCGGAATCCATGCTCAGGAGAGAAAATAGCCTCGACATCTATCCCTTTCCCGATCAGAACATCCACAAGATGAGGCCCATAACCGGATTCGGTCACCTTGTCACCAACGATTCCGGTGTGGTTGCTGAACACAGCCACTCTCTTGCCTTCAATCAAGGGAATGTATTCATCGAAGCGCTCATCGCCGAGAGTCAGCTTCTGTTCCTGCTCTGGAGAGCGACAAGCCTGCAAGAGCACAAGAAGGAATACGAGGTGGGATATTATCTGTGAGAGGCGCATTATCCATAAATCAGTCCGCTAAATATACGAAAAAAAATATAACGGGAACGTGTCTCCCGACAGGTTCCCGTTTTTTTGTCCAATACTTATGAAATAACTATTGAGTCAGTTTTTGGTTTATGGGTAAAAAATTATGTCGCTTTAAGATTATACCATTTCCGTGCCAAAGGTTCTGCAACCATGAGACTTTTTTTATAAAAAATTGCTATATTTACGATATCAATGATTAAACACTGAAACATGGTACGTAGAGATTTCTTGAAAGCCTCCGCTATCGGAGCCGCGGGCATCATGATGCCTGCCGGTATTGTGAGCGCCTCGGCCTCTATCAAGGCCCCGGCTAAAAAAACAGCCAACGGTAAGATCAACATCGGTTTCATCGGTCTAGGCCAGCAGGGCATGTATTTGCTGAGCGGTTTCATGTCGATGGATGACGTCCGTGTTGTCGCGGGCTGCGACGTGTACGACATCAAGAGAGACCGTTTCGTCAAGAGGGTAACTGATTACTATCAAGGGAAAGGCGAGAAAAAGGTTAAGGTTGATGTCTATGAGGACTATCAGGATGTCCTGGCCCGTCCCGATATCGACGCTGTCGTGATCGCTGTTCCTGACCATCAGCACGCTATCATAGCGATCGCCGCCTGCAAGGCTCTTAAGGATGTCTATCTTGAGAAACCTATGACTCTCACCATCTATGAGGGCCAGCAGCTTGTCAAGGCTGTCCGCAAGTACAACAGGATTCTTCAGGTCGGAAGCCAGCAGCGTTCCAGCGATGAGTTCATTACAGCCGCGTCTCATGCCCGTGAGGGAGATCTGGGCCAGATCCAGAAAATCAAAGTGTACGTTGGTCGTAATAATGTCAATCCGGATTCCGCTGCCCCTGTTCCGTGCAACCTTCCTCGCATGGAGGTCCCTGCCGGACTGAACTGGGACAAGTGGCTTGGGCCTCTCCCGACATCTGTCTATTACCATTCCGATCTCGACCCTATTATCACACCCGAGCAGAACGAGCAGCTTTGGGGCGCCTGGCGTTGGTACAAGCCCATGGGTGGCGGCCTCATGACTGACTGGGGAGCCCACATGTTCGATATCGCCCAGTGGATGATCGGAAAGGACGGCAACGGTCCCGTGGAGATTATTCCCGCCGGTTACAGCTTCTACGACCATCTGACCTATAAATATGATAATGGCATTATCGTGACGGAGGAACCGTATGACGGTAGCACTCCAGGCGTGCAGATCTATGGCGAGAATGGTTGGATCAAAGTCTCCCGCGGCAAGTACGAGGCTTCCGACAAGAAACTCGAGATGAAAGGCTCAGCGGGCGATGACTCCGTACCTTACGAGACCAAGGTCGGCCATCATAGGGCTTTCATCGAGGCTATAAAGTCCAGGATAGATCCCAACGTCCCTGTGGAAGTCGGTCATTCTTCCTGCACCGTCTGCAACCTTGGCAATATCGCCATGGATCTGGGCAGACCGGTTGTGTGGAACCCGATCGTCCAGAAATTCATGAACGATCCGGAGGCGACCAAGCTGCTGCACTACGACTATCGTCCTGGCTACAAGCTTGACATCTAATTGTTTCCAATATGAGAAGACTTTTTTTGGCGGCGTTACTCGCCGCCATTTCCATTCCGGTTCCAGCTCAATCCTGGCGAGCATTGGAGAAGAAACTCTCCATGCGGCCGGAATTCTCTGGCAGCGACGCCGTGGTGCTCCTCGACAGCATAGGCGTTCGATTCAAAGAGTCCGGCTCCGGGAGCTTTGACATACGCCAGGTCATAAAGATCCAGACAAAAGAGGGTGCCTTGGCGCATAGGGTCTTGAAGTATGACTATGATCCCCTCACCGCCCTTGCGGTGTTCGAGAACATAAAGGTCTATAAGGCTGATGGTTCCGTCAAGAGCATTGATCTCAAGACTGTCTGCGATTATGCCGCCCCCGCAAGGGCCATCTATTGGGGAGCCAGGCAGATTATGGCTGAGGTAGGCGCTCTCGATCCGGGAGACATAATCGACTATCGGATCAACAAGAAGGGTTTCACTTACGCCCTTCTGGCCGCTATGCCGGATGAGGACGAGAGATTTATTCCTCCGATGAAGGGCAATTTCTACGACATCGTGCCTTTCTGGGTGACTTATCCGACTATCACTAAAGTCTATACTCTGGATGTTCCGAGGGACAAGGATGTTCAGTACGAGTTCTACCAGGGCGAATGCCATTCATCCACGAGGGTTGATGGCGACCGGAAGTTGTTGACATTCAGTGTCTCCGATGCCAAGCCTTTCAAGAGGGAACCGAATATGGTCGATCTCTACGATGTCGCTCCCAAGCTGATGCTCTCATCGACCGACCGTTGGGAAGACAAGTCCAGATGGTTCAGCGGTGTCAATGAGGATTACGGCAGTTTCGTGCCGACTCCAGAGGTGGAGAAGAAGGTTCGCGAGATCCTGAAGGGAGTCACGGATGAGGGTAGGAAAATATGGCTCCTGAACCATTGGGTGTCCGATTACATGCGTTATTCCGGAATATCCATGGGCGAGGGTGAGGGATATACCCTCCACAATGCCAAGATGAACTTCACTGACCGTTGCGGAGTTTGCAAAGACAAGGCCTCAATGCTTGTCACTATGCTCAGGGCCGCTGGATTCGAGGCTCACCCGGCGATGACCATGGCCGGATCCAGAATCGAGAGCATCCCCGCCGATCATTTCAACCACTGCGTGGTGGTCGTGAAACGCTCGAGCGGAGTCTATGAGCCGTTGGATCCGACCTGGGTGCCTTTCACACGAGAGAACTGGTCCAGCGCCGAGCAGCAGCAGAACTACCTTCCGGGTCTTCCGGAGGGCTCTCCTCTGCTCTTGACACCGGTCTCCGCCCCTGAGAATCACTACCTTAGGCTCGCCATCAAAACTGTCCTCGACAAGGATGGCAACCTGACCGGTGAATACACGGTGACGGCGGAGGGCCAGTCCGACGCTTCGGTCAGAAGTCCTTTCACCAAGAGCTATGTCGCCAATTGGCAGAAAGCGATGGAGAATGAGATCCTGTCGATCGATCCTGAGGCTAAGATGATCAGCGTCAATTATGGAAAGACTCCGGACTATTACCTTGACGCTCCGATAAAGATTACCGCCAAGTTCTCCATCCCTTCATACGCTGTCAAGACCGCTGATGGAGCCTTGCTTTACAAACCGGTGTCTGGCCGTCTGTACAACAGGGTAAAGACTTTCTTGCGGGTCAACACCGCTATTCCCGAGAGAGTGTTCGGGTTCAAGGATTCTTGCTCAAGGCTCGTGGAAGCTAATGAGAATGTGACGGTTCCGAAAGGAATGAGTCTGGTCTCAAGTACGGAGGGCAGCGCATCAAGTGAGGCAGCCGATTTCTCCGGCAATATCTCAGGAAAGGGGAATACCGTCAGTATCACAACCTCGATCTCTCTTAAGAAGAGGGTCTATGAGGCTGAGGATTATCCAGGCTTCAAGAAGGCGGTGGACGGATGGAAATCCATTGAAGAGAATACTATTGTGATCAAATAGTGAAGAGCCATGAGAAAGACCATATTCACCCTGCTTTCAGGAATCATGATAGCCACCGGGCTTTTCGCCCAGAAGACCGAAGGAGAGTTCATCGCCTTAAGGGAGAAGTATTCCTTCGGTGCCGATGGATCAGTCGTCTATAAGCAGCATAAGGAGTTGAAAGTTAACACTTTCTACTCTATCCACAATCTTTATGGCGAGACTTTCATCATCTATAATCCTGAGTTCCAGACCCTGACTGTGGATGCTTGCCATACCACTCAGGTTGACGGTACGGTCATTCCGCTTCCGCCGAACGCTCTCAACGAGGTCCTGCCTTCCGCAGCCGCTGACGCCCCTGCTTACAACCACCTGAAGGAGGTGGTTGTGACCCATACGGGGCTTGAGCCGGGATCGGTCATATCCCTTGACTACACAATCACCACTAAGCCTGGTTTCCCGGGTTCCGGGGATATATTCACGAGATTCAACGAGGTCTCTCCGGTCAAAGACTACACCCTTGTGGTTGAGGTCCCTGCTGGTAAGGAACTTGTTGTCAGCCAGAATCTTGGCGCGAAGATGACCAAGTCGGCGGATGGTTCTGTCTATACTTTCAAAGCTTCCGGGATTCCCGCGAGACTCGCTGAGCCTTACGAGCCTGCCGACGACACGCCTTACATCTATGCCACGCCAAATCCAGGTGAGAGTGCCTCGGAGCTTTTCAATCTTCCAAAGGAAGACATGTCCGCCCTTGCCTCCCGTATTTGCGACGGAAAGACCAGCGACGCCGAGAAAATGGACGCTATCTCCATGTGGGTGGCGAGCAACCTCGGTATGTGCCCGCTCCCTCTGAACCAAGCCGGAAAGGTCAGGAAGCCGTCTGAGGTGGTTGCCTCGGCTTATGGCACTTTTGAGGAGAAGGCCGCCTTGATGTTGAGCCTCGCCTCTTCTGCGGGTGTCAAGGCGGAACCGATGGCCATATTCATTCCGACTTGCCCTCCCAGCCTCAAGACGTTGTCAGGGGCGATGTGGGTCAAGGCCGGAGACAAGTACTATTCCGCCGCCGGTGGTTTCACCAAGGATGCCTCCGATCTGAAGGGGCGCATGCAAGTGCTATCTCCGGAAGGGCCTGTCGCTGTCCCTGAGGCTTCCGCCACAGTAAATATCGATGAGGAGATCACTCTTGATCCAAAGAGAGCATCCGAAGCGGGGGATTACCTTCTGTTCACGATTCCGACTGCCCGGGAGGGCTTCGATTCCTGGCGGCTCCGCTCTTTGAATTCTATCAGGAACTATCCTTTCGAGATTCCGTCAGTCCTTGACGAGAAGGTGACCTACAGGATTACCGCACCGGAAGGCACGATAGTCTCCGAACCTTTCGAGAAGACACTTTCCGGCCCTGTCGGGACGGTCAAGGTCAAGCTCGCGGTCGATGGAAACAAGGCCGTCTACACCCGGGAAGCGAAGTTCACGAAAGGCATAATCCCTGTCAAGGAATATGCTTCTTTCAGGGCTCAGGCCAATCTTTTGAAAGACGAGGCCTATAGGACGATAGCTGTTAAGAAATAGTTGATTATTAATATATTACAGAAAGCGTTATGAGAAAAACAGTGTTGTTTTTGATGGCTGCGCTGGTGGTTTGTGGAGCGTGCCAGAGTAAGAAAGAGAACCCTAAGGACATCGCTGACCATGTGATTGTCATCGGCCTTGACGGATGGGGAACATGGTGCATGGAGAAAGGAGACGCTCCTTTCATGAAGGAGATGATGAAGGAGGGATCTTATACTTTGTACAAACGTACGGTTCGTCCTTCCGTGAGTGGACCCAACTGGGCAGCTATGCTGAATGGCACTCCTGTTGAGTTTTCCGGCATCAAAGGAAATGAGAAAGAGCCCACGTTCAAGCCGATTGGCCTGACGGAGCATAACGCCCAGCCTACGCTCTTCCATCTTTTGAGGCAGGAGAGGCCCGAGGCCGAGACTGGAGTCGTATGCGAGTGGGCGGATGTCCGCAACTATGTTGATCTGCAATGTGTTAGCTATGAGAAGGCTGTCGAAGATCCTTCCGGCCATCCTGAGGCCATAGTTGAGGAAAGCGCCAAGTATATCAAGGAGAAGAAGCCGGTGTTCTGCTTCATCCACATCGACGCTCTTGATCATGCCGGTCATGCTCACGGTCAAGGCTCAGACGAGTATTATGCTGAGCTGACCGCTGTTGATGGTCGTGTCAAGAGGATCGTGGACGCTGTGAAGGAGGCCGGAATATATGACGACAGTATCATCATCCTTACTTCTGACCATGGCCATGAGGGAACCAGCCACGGAGGTGACACTACCAATGAGATTGAGACTCCGTTCGTCATCTGGGGCAAGGGCGTGAAGAAGAACCACGAGATCACTGAGCCTATGATCCAGTTCGACATGGCGGCCACGATAGCCAAGGTGTTCCATCTCCAGACTCCGAACAGCTGGAGGGGAGTGCCGATGGACGTGTTTGAATAAATCTATCGCTATGGATAATCTTTACGAAGCCATTTATAAAGGCAATTTCATCGCGGCCAAAACCGCTGTTTCAGAGGCTCTGAACAGCGGTTTGGAACCGCAATCTATTATCGATAAATCCATGTGCCCCGCAATGGAGGCCATCGGAAAGGACTTTGAGGAGGGTAAGGCATTCGTGCCCAACCTGTTGCTTAGCGCCAAGGCGATGAAAATCGCTCTGGATATTCTCAAACCCTTGATGAACTCCGAACAGAAGGCGATTATCGGTACTGTGGTCATCGGAACCGTTAAGGGGGATCTTCACGACATCGGCAAGAACTTGGTCGCGTCCATGTTGGAGGGTACCGGCTTTAATGTGATCAACCTTGGCGCTGACGTGTCTAAAGAACGCTTCATCGCCGCCGCCAAGGAGCATAACGCCCAGATTATCTGTCTTTCCGCCCTTCTTACCACCACGATGGATTACATGCAGGAAGTCGTTGAAGCGGTCAGGGCTGACGGGCTCAATGTGAAGATAATGGTGGGTGGAGCTCCTCTGAACGCTGAATTCGCCGCCAAGATCGGCGCGGATGGATATAGCTCTAATGCCAACGAGGCTACAGTATTAGCGAAACGTCTAATAGCGAGCTGACATGGAACAAATGACTCCCAGAGAGCGCGTTATGGCCACAATCAACCGCCTTCCGGTGGATCGCGCTCCGGTGGATCTGTGGTGCACTCCGGAGGTGTTGGACTCGCTTCGGGAATACACTTCCTTGGACGATGAGTTCGCCGTGTACGATAAGCTCGGGGTGGATAAGATCGTGTGGGTATTCCCTGGATATGCGGGCCGCTACTTTGACCCGAATGACAGCGGAGAGATCACTATGTGGGGAGTCCCGACCCGTATGGTAAAGGCCGGCCTTGCGACTTATCAGGAATATATCAACCCTCCTATCGCCGATTTCTTCGATCCGTCTGAACTGGAGACCTACCATTCATGGCCAGATCCTGACAGGTTTGATTATGAAGGCGCCAAGGCTTTGGCAAAACAAGCTCGTTCTTGGAATTTCGCCACAATTGGTCCGTGGATCTCGCATTACGAGATCTACTGCCAGATGCGGGGCCTGGAAAACGCCCTGATGGACACGGTGGCGTTCCCTGATTTCCTGGACGCGACAGTGGAGCGGATAGACGCCATTCAGACCGTGATGCTTGAGAGGATGCTCAAGGAACTGAATGACGATCTGGATATTGTGTTCATCAGCGATGACATGGGTATGCAGAGTAATATGTTGATTTCGCTTGAGTCCTGGGAGCGGTTTTTCAAGCCAAGGTTGAAAAACTGGTGCGATTTGATCCATAGTTACGGGAAGAAGGTGCTCTATCACACAGATGGAGCTGTCCTGCCTCTTATTCCAGGACTGATAGAGTGCGGAATTGATATCCTTAACCCAATACAACATGTCTGCCCAGGAATGGACACCGCTGGTCTGAAAAGGGAGTTCGGAAAGGACCTTATATTCCACGGAGGAATTGAGAATCAACGGATTCTGCCTATGGGCACTGTCGATGAGGTGATAGAAGAGACTCGCATGTGCCTCGACACGTTGGGCAAGGGTGGCGGTTACATCTGCTGTTCATGCCACAACGCCCAAGCCGGCACCCCAGTCGAGAACATTCTCGCTATGATCGACACGGTGAAAACTTATTGACATTTCTGATAACAAACAGGCAATATGAGTCTTATTGGCAATATTCTTTGGCTCGTGCTAGGAGGATTGTTGACCGCTGTGATGTACTTCTTTGGCGGGCTTGTCATGTGTTTGACAATCATAGGTATTCCTTTTGGTGTACAACTCTTCAAGTTGGGCGCATATGCTATGTGGCCTTTCGGACGCGAAATAGTCAATGGTTCGAACTCCTCCGGTTGTTTGTCTGTGGTGATGAATTTGCTATGGATTCTGCTGGGTTGGTGGGAAGTAGCGGTGGTTCATTTTACTTTTGGCCTGCTGTTCTGCATAACGATTGTCGGTATCCCTTGGGGTTTGAAGCATTTCAAGATCGCTCTGGCCGCGGTTTTTCCTTTCGGGAAAACGATTGTTTAAAGTATGAGTATGGAAGAACCTCGGATTAATGCCCATAATAAGGAGGAGTATCCTCCTATGCATACTGCGGAGCATATCCTGAACGCCACAATGGTCAAGATGTTCGGTTGCCCTAGATCGAGGAACGCTCACATAGAGCGTAAGAAGTCCAAGTGCGATTACGAGCTTTCCTCCAGTCCCACAGACGAGCAGGTGGCGGAAATCGAAACCAAGGTTAATGAGGTCATCAGCCGTGGTCTTGAAGTAACTATCGAGTATATGCCTCGTGAGGAGGCGGCTGGGATTGTTGACCTGAGCAAGCTGCCGGAGGATGCTTCGGATACGCTAAGGATTGTTCGTGTTGGAGACTATGATGCCTGTGCATGTGCAGGTGCGCATGTGGGGAACACATTGGAAATAGGGACATTCAAGATTCTGAGCCATGACTTCGCTGATGGTCGTTGGCGGGTCAGATGGAAAGTGACAGCGTAAGGTTATTTCGCTGAACATACCAAAACAGCCCGGCGCTTGCGCGCAGGGCTGCCTTCCATATCTTTGCGGAGAGAGCGAGATTCGAACTCGCGATACCCTTTTGGGGTACACACGCTTTCCAGGCGTGCCTCTTCAGCCACTCGAGCATCTCTCCAATGTTTTCGCTGATTGCGGACTGCAAATATACGAATATTCCTGAAATCTGAAAAAATAAAGGCGGATTTTTGCTATATTTGAATATGCGACTCCATCTTATAATCGCCGCTTCACTGGCGGCCCTGTTCCCAATACTTTTACCGGCGAAGGATTATCATGTCTCTCCTAAGGGCAAAAACCTTGAGAAGGCCTTCAAAAGCATCCCCAATGAGTCGGGCGATGTCCGTCTGATTCTCTCGGACGGAGATTATTTCATCTCCGGGCCGTTGAGCCTTAAGGGGATGAAAGGCGGGAACATAACGATAGAAGCCGCTCCTGGAGCTGGGCCAGTCATCCGTGGCGACAGGGTTATCAAAGGATTCAAACCGCTGAAAGACAAGAATATACTCAATCGTATCCCTGCCAGTTCAAGAGGTAAGGTGCTCCAAACGAGCCTGAAAGCTTTGGGGATTAAAGATCTCGGTTCCCCCTGCGTCAAGGAGAGCCTAGTGGATCTGTACTGGAAAGGGGAGAGGCAGAAGATCGCGGCTTATCCTGATGCGGGATTCTTGATCTCAGAGGAAGCTCTGGGGCCGACGGTCGTTGATGACATGACAAGGAAAGAGGGAATATTCACCTATAAGGAGGAAATAATTGATTCATGGGCAGATGAGCCTGACGCTTGGATCTATGGATATTTCCGTTGGGACTGGAAAGACCATTACCAGAAAGTCGCTTCAATCGATACGAAGACCAGGACGATAACCCTCGAGGAGCCCTGGCATTTCTACGGTTATCGGGATGCGTTCAAGTTCAGAGGTGTTAATATCATTAGAGGTTTGGACTCTCCGGGGGAGTATTTCATAGACCGTGAGAAAGGGATGCTTTATTGGTACCCGCCGGAGGAATATGCCCCAGGCGATGAGGTCACTCTCTCTCTCTGCGGCTCGGAGTTTATGATGGAAGTCGCTGATTGTGAGAATGTGACAATCAAAGGATTGACCTTCGTAGGGGGACGGCGCTCCGCTTTGGGAGTATCGGATTCCGAGGGAGTGACGATAGATGGGGTTAAGGCTTTCCGCTTCGGATCGGATGCTATTCATGTGGATTCTTCTCATGATGTCAAGATAGAAGGTTGCCACTTCGGGACGCTCGGCCATAGCGGAATAAGGCTTGTTGGAGGCGATAGAAAGACTTTGACTCCTTCCGGCTATGTGGTTGATAACACGATAGTTGAGAACATATCCCTTTTCCAACACACCTACGAGCCTTCAATCTTTTTCAACGGTTGCGGCCTGCTCGTCTCACATTGCGATTTCAGCCGGTGCCCTTCATCGGCGATGCGTCTGGATGGCAGTGAGGTAGTGGTGGAATACAACCACTTCCACGATCTCGTGCAGGAGAGTGATGACCAGGGTGCTATAGACGTGTTCTATGATTACAGTCTCCGAGGACTCGTCATTCGCTACAATTTGTGGGAGAACATAAAGGGAGGTTCGCTCCACGGCGCCGCCGGGATCAGGTTCGACGACATGATTTCCGGCCAAATGGTGTACGGGAATATTTTCAAAAATGTGGGAGCGGTTCATTTCGGAGCGGTACAGATTCACGGCGGAAAAGATAATGTGGTGGATAACAATGTGTTCTATAATTGCAACTTCGGAGTCAGCTTTTCCCCTTGGGGACAGGACCTTTGGGACGAAGCCTTGACCCGCCCGGTAGTGGTGAAGAAGCTGTTCGAGGATGTTGACATCAACGGGGAACTCTATCAGAGCCGTTATCCGGATCTCGCTAAGGACATCCACGCTAACGTGAACCGTAACATCATCATCAACAACCTGATGGTCGGATGTCGAAGTATGTTCTATAACGATACTGGCCAGAACTATATGAAAAACAATCACGGGATCTCTATTGAAGAGAATCCCGTGACGGAAAGTCTTGAGTATTACCTCAATCCTGAAGTTCTGGAAAGATTCGGCCTCAAGCCTATCCCATGGCGGGAAATCGGTCTCAAAGGCCGTCCAGCGTTATTCTTCGGGGACTAAAGTACCCTGTTTCAGTTTCTCGACATAAGCGTCGATCCTTCGCAGCTGCCGAGGGATGGCGATGCTTTGCGGGCACTTGGGGATGCACTGCTTGCAGCCTACGCAGTGGTCAGCCTGACGTAGGGTCGGGATGGCCCTGTCATAGCTGATAAGGTACGCCCGGCGCAGCTTATCGAAGTCTTCCTGATCCTTGCTGCGAGGGAAGTTCCCCTTGTTGACGCAAGTGTTGTAGTGCATGAATATTCCGGGAATATCAATCCCGTAGGGGCATGGCATACAATACTTACAGTCATTGCAGTCGATTGTCGGATAGTTGGCCATCAAATCTGAGATGTCCGTGTCGAGGAAATACTTCTCATCTTTCGTGAGAGGTTTGAAGTCCATGTAGGTTCTGAGGTTGTCCTGCAGGTGCTCCATATAGACCATTCCGCTCAGCACGCACATCACTCTCGGGTAGGACCCCACGAACCTGAAGGCCCAGGAGGCGATGGATGCCTGAGGGTCGCGTTCCTTAAGCCTGT
>OMQO01000092.1 GCA_900313275.1 uncultured Bacteroidales bacterium | reverse complement strand
AACCTTGAGGCGATCGAGTTTGTAAAGAAGCTCAACACCTCCAGTGAGATCATCGATGGCCATATCCTTTGTGAAGTCAGGGAAAACAGGCTCGATCGGAGCGACCTCAGAATTCTGGATTGCAGTCAGGAAGTCGCTCTGCATGTGACGGTTAGTCTCAATGGGAGTGATAGAGGGAGCGGCTATCTTGTCGATATTCGGATCCTCTCCGATCCTCTTGTAAGCAAGGGCGTAACTGTTGGCGCCGAGGTACTCGTTGGCCCAATCGGTGACCTGGCGTTTGGTCACTTTCTCAAGACGGCTCATCTGGAGAGCGTCATCCTTCCAATTGTGACCACTGATGAATGAATTGACATACGTCATCGCCCTGCGCCCATTGCTTTCCAGCTGGGACATCTCAGACAGTTTGATGTTGTTGATCGTGGACTTGATGAGCTCATCGTCGAAATCTCCCGCGCGGAGCTTTCCGACCTCCTCCAGCATCAGGTCGCGAACCTCCTCAAGGGACTGTCCTTCACGAGGATAACCAATCATGAGGATCTCACCATAGTCTGGACGGCCGTAATTCATAAGGTAGAAACCGCCGATCTTCTGGGCCTGCAGAAGATCAAGGTCAATGAGTCCAGCCCTGCCGTTGTAGAGGACGGAGCTAACAATTCCGCCGACCTCGCTACGAAGAATGTCCTTCTCTCCGGGTGTCCTCCATCCGAGCATGACAAACTCAGCGTCAAGTCCATAGACAGACTTCTCGACGGGAGAGGTAATAGGAGCCTCGGGCTCATATTCCAAGGTCTTGATGTCCGGATTAGGCTGCCACTCTCCGAAATACTTCTCAATGATGTCCACGAAAGAGTCGGGATCGAAGTCACCTGACACGCAAATCGCCACATTATTAGGCACATAGAAATTGCTCCTATGGTTCTCGATGTTGATGATCGAGGGGTTCTTGAGGTGCTCCTGAGTGCCGATAGTGGTCTGGATGCCGTAAGGGTGGCGGGCGAAAAGGACAGAATCAATGGCCTCCATAGCCTTGGAGTCGTCCTCGGTGAGGCTCATGTTCTTCTCCTCATAGACAGCTTCCAACTCGGTGTGGAAACCGCGGATTACAGGATGGATGAACCTGTCGGCCTCGATCTTGGCCCAATTCTCTATCTGATTGGAAGGAATGTCCTCCTGATAGACAGTCATATCATTGGATGTGAAGGCGTTAGATCCGGTTGACCCGATGATGGACATCAATTTGTCATATTCATTAGGGATAGCGATCTTTGAGGCCTCGTAGCTGATAGAGTCAATCACGTGGTAGAGGGCAATCCTCTCCTGGGGATCGGTCTTGGTCCTGTAGATCTCGAACAAGTCACGAATCTCGTCCAGCATCGGTTTCTCCGCCTCATAGTTCGAGGTTCCGAAGCTCTCGGATCCCTTGAACATCAGGTGCTCAAGGTAATGGGACAAACCTGTGGTCTCATGCGGATCATCCTTGCTTCCTACCCTGACAGCGATGTAGGTTTGGATACGAGGAGTCTCTTTGTTAACTGTCATATAAACCTTGAGGCCATTGTCAAGGGTGTAGATCTTGGTCTTGAGGGGATCTCCCTTGACAGTCTCGTACTTGTGAGAGGCGCAGGAGCCGACGAGGATCAGCGCCACGGCGGTGAAGGCCGCCAGAATTAACTTTTTCATCTTCTTTCTCATCTAAAAGGACACAAACATAATCATTTTTCAGCGCTTCACAAAAAAGTGGTATATTTGTGATTCAGGCAAATACGGAATGGCGGCTAAAAAAGAACATAGGATTGAGATAAGGAACAAGAAGGCCTCTTTTGATTATGAGTTTCTGGAGACCTTTGAGGCGGGTATTGTGTTGGTCGGCACCGAGATCAAGTCCATAAGGATGGGTAAGGTCTCGCTGGTGGACTCGTTCTGCTATTTTGTGGGGAACGAATTGTTTGTCAAGGGGATGAATGTGGCCAAATACTTCTGGGGCTCTTGGGGTCAACATGAGCCTTTGAGGGACCGCAAGCTTCTTTTGACCAAGAAGGAGCTCCGTCATCTCCACCAGGCTGTCAAGGAGAAGGGTCTTACTATTGTGGCTGTCAAACTGTTCATCAATGATGAGGGTTTCGCCAAGTTGGTCATAGCCTTGGCTCGGGGCAAGAAGGCTTTCGACAAGCGGGCTTCTATCAAGGAAAAGGACATTAGGCGGGAAATGGAGCGTGGCGATTGACATGGCCAGGAACCGTCAGAACAAGTTCCGGGAAGCCATCCCGATTCCTCCTCCGGCGCCACTGCCGGAGCCGGAAGTCATTGATGTCGAGTCTGTTCTCAATGACTATCTCTCCGGCAACACCGATCTCATCGTAGTCCTTGGCCCTACCGCTTCCGGCAAAACGAGATACGCCGTTAACCTCGCTCACCAGCTCGGAGGTATAGTGTCCTCCGACAACGCCTCGCTTCGCTCGGCCCCACCGCTCGCTTCACTTCGTTCCGCTCCGGTCCCCCCTCTTACGTGGCCGAGGGTGGCCACGGTTGCGGAGGGCACTATACCTCCGAGCTGCGAGATAATATCCGCTGATTCGAGGCAGGTGTATAGGGACATGACTATCGGGACGGGGAAGGATCTGGAGGAATATGGTGACGTGCCGTACCACCTGATTGACATTGTGCCCGCAGGAACGAGATTCGACCTTTACCAATGGCAGGAAGCCTTTGAGAAGGCTTACAAAGACATCAGGAAAAGAGGACGGATACCCATCCTCTGCGGAGGTACCGGACTGTACATCGAGGCTGCGACATGTGGATATTCCCTGCCCCAAGTGCCGCCGGACGAGTCTCTTCGCACCGAGTTGGAACAATATGACATAGAGGAACTTATCGCAAGACTAGCCCAACTCGGGCCGCTACCGGGTGAAGGAGTTCTGCAGAGTAAACGCCGTGTCATCAGGGCCTTGGAAGTGGCGCTTTACAAACAAGATCATCCGGTCGAGGAAACATCCTACCTGCCCAAAAAGCCGTATTACATAGGAACCCTCGTGAGCCGGGAAGAAAGGAACGCCCGCATCGACGCAAGGCTGGACGCGAGGCTGCAAGAAGGCCTTATAGAGGAGGTCAAAGGCCTGCTGGACAGCGGCATACGACCGGAAGACCTGATGTACTACGGTCTTGAGTACAAATTCGTCACCCAGCATGTGCTGGGCATTCTCAGCTACGAGGAGATGCGCCTGCTGCTCTCAAACGCCATTCACCAGTTCGCCAAACGGCAGATGACATGGTTCCGTGGCATGGAGAAGGACGGCGTGAGGATTCATTGGACAAATGTTTAATTATTCATCAATATGAAAGTCGCTATCATCATGGGGTCCACGAGCGACCTCGACGTAATGAGCGGAGCCTTCGGGATACTTGAGGACTTCGGGATTGAATACGAGAAGAGGGTCATCAGCGCCCACAGGACACCTGAATTGATGTTTGAATACACAAAAGCACTGAAAGACAGGGGCTTCGGAGTCGTGATCGCAGGAGCTGGCGGAGCCGCCCATCTGGCTGGTGTGGCCGCCGGACTCACCACCCTTCCGGTCATCGCCGTTCCGATGGCCACCAAGAACCTAGGTGGACTTGACTCGCTTCTCTCCATGGTGCAGATGCCCACTGGAATCCCCGTGGCTACCGTCGCGATCGGAGGAGCCAAGAACGCCGCGATCCTCGCTGCCGAGATTCTTGCTCTTGGCGACAAGGCTATCGCTGACAAACTGGACGCTTATCGCGAGGTCCAGGCCGAGAAAATCCGTAACACCGTTATTTAAATGAAAACCAAGTTGTTGGCCGCTTTGCTGGCGATCCTTCCTGCGGCCGCTTCCGCCCAGAGTGTCGTTACCCTCCAACCGGCTAGCGAGGATGGCAAGTACACCATCGAGACTTCCGTCAACGGGGTCGGGGTCCGGACATATTACACAGAGGAAAACTGGTTCGTGAGCATGTCCACGACCACTTATCTTTTCCTCTATGAGAATGGCTACATCCACGACGAGGATGTCAAAGGGATCACCACCTTGAAGCTTCCTGACGGATCCAACTCAAAGGGAGCGGCCTTTGTGATCAGAAAACTCAAGGTCGGGGACCATATTCTTGTGACTGACATTCCTGCCTTCGTGGTAAGCAAGCAGACAGTCCCGCTGATCATCGGCAGCTCGGCCTTCGAGAGCCTCGGCGAGGTGACGAGGGAGGGTGACAAGATTGTCATAGGGAACCTGGAGGACATCGAATCCATAGCGGAAGTCGTTGATCCTGTGGACAGTCTGCGAATCGCAGCACAGGCTCATCTTGATGCCGAGGAATATGCGGAGGCGATAGCCTGCTTCTCTTCCTTGAAGGAAAAGGACGCCCTCAACATGCTGACCCAGTACCAGTACGCCATGTTGCTAGGAATCCTTGGCAAAGATGAGGAAAATATCTCTGTATCAAACGATTGGCTGGCATCTAACGGGGGAAAATCCATGACTATGGACTATTGGGTCTTGAATGGTCTTGGCTCTTCCTATGGCCGGATGAAAGACAACGCGAAGGCAATTGAGTGCCTTGAGAAAGCGGTGGCAGTTTATTACAAGCTGTTCAACACCTCCGAAAAAGGCATCAAGTCAGGTAATTTCCATGACAACAATCTTGGCTCGACACTCTACCGGTTAGGACGGTTGTACGCATCGGAAGGGAAAGTAGCCAAGACAGAATCCAATTGCGCCCTGGCTGCCAAATGCGGCTACCAGAGCGCCATCGATTTCTGCAAACAGTACAAGATCAAGTACTGATATACTCTTTCAGGGCATCGACGTACTTCCGGAAGGCTTCAAGGCCTTCGGGAGTAAGGCTGCATGTAGTGCAAGGCATCTTGCCTTTGAAACCTTTCTCCACAGTTATGTAACCGGCCGAGGAGAGTTTGTCGATCTGGACGCTGAGGTTGCCCGCGGTGGCTCCTGTCTGCTTCTTAATGTACGTGAAATCAGCTGATTCCACGCCCGCAAGAAGAGACACCACAGCGAGCCTCAACTCAGAATGAAGTATGGGATCCAGTTTCGGGAACATCTTTCACTAGTTCTGGCGTTTGACAATTAGGCCCGTGGCGGCAAGGACAAGTCCGGCAAGGGTAAATATGAGCATCTGCTCCTCGTTAGCCCCCGTGATAAAATATATGGCCACACTACCGATGCCGGTGACAAATCCGGCAATCTTTATTGCCCAGTTTCTCAAAGCGACCCCGCTGATGGTCTCTGCCAAACCAAAGAGAAGCACAATCTCCGCCGTAAGACTCGCACCCAAAACAATGGCGGCAAGAGGATGATCAAACAACGTGGTAAAAATAACAGTGAAAGCCGCGACGGAGCAGGCGAACACCCCAAACGAGATCCATATCCCGTAGATGATCCGGCTAACAGCATTCGTGGCGCCAGCCGGTTCCTCCTTGGAACGAATCATCCTGGCCAACGGATAGCCAACTAGAGGCATCGCGAACCATAGGTTATTCCAATAAGCGTGACCGGTAATTTTCCAAAGAATGTAAACCAACAAGGAGAAAAAAGTCAGGAGAATTCCCCAAAGAATGAAGTACTTTCCTCCCCTGCGGGTGATTTCCTTGCGGTTGTTATTCAAGGTCTCGGTGATGAGAGCCAAGCTCTCGTTCGCCGTCATTTCTTTGTTTTGTTCCATAATATCAATTATTTACATTGTTTCTTGAGTCAAGCGAGGCTGCGCATACCACCTTAACTCTGCCACAAATATAAATAAGTTTATATTATAAACCAAATTATTTTGTAAATATTTCCGCATCATATTCCGGAAGACAAACGATATGTCCCAGACACGAGTTCAGCGGTTCCCTGAGCTTTGATGCCGCTGCCGCTGAAAGTGACGCCCTCCACAGGCCATCTAAGAGTTGCGGAGCAACCCTCCGGAATCGTGATATCCATCGACATGCGGCTTCCGGATTTCTTCCACGCCACACGGAGAGGTCCATAGACGGTGTCAAGCGTATAATCAACACTATCAAGACCTTCCGCAAGGAAAGGACTGATGACAGAATGCCGGTAGGCGGGACTAGCAGGATCAATCTTAATACCAGCGAGATAGCGGTAGAACCACACCAAGGAGCCTCCGAACATAGGATGGTCGTGGCTGTTCTTGGCGTCAAACTGCTCCCACATAGTAGTTGAGCCTTCTTTGATCATCTGCCCGAAACTGGGGTAGTCATCTTTGTGCAGGATTTCCCAGGCGAGATCGCCAAGGCCACATTCTGAAAGCACTTCGAAGAATACCCTGCTTGCGATAAAGCCCGTCACGATATGGTTGCCACGCTCTCCGATACGCTTTTTGAGGTCATCAATCACCCTTGCACGCTCGGATCCGGGAACACCTATGCGAAGGGCCAGCACATCACACTCGTCAGGGCCGTATGTGCCTTCCTCGGCATCGTAGAATTTAGCATGGAAAGCAGCCGATATCTTATCCGCAAGCGCTTTATAGGTCTTCTCATTCTCTGTGTTTCCGAGAACCGCGGCGATGCGGGAAGTGTGGTCGGCACAAGTCCAGGCTACGTAAGTGTGGACCATTTCCTGTGAGGGGCCAGTGAAGGGCGGAACGTGTTCTCCAAGGTTCAAGATGAAACTGTCGTCGCAGACCTTAACCCTTATTGTCCCTTCAGGAGTGGGCCACGAGGAAAGGAAGTCGGTCTGCATCTTTATCGCATCGTAGTGTTCCTCAAGGAGTTGCCTGTCACCATAAGCCAGGTAATATTCCCAAGGAATAATCGTCATAGCGGCTCCCCATGCGGCACCTCCTCCGCAGCCAGGCTCCCAGGGAGCGCCGTTGGGGACATAACCGCTGACAATGTCCTGAGTATTAGAAATATCCCTGATCCATTTATAATAGAATGAACGAGCGTCAAAGTTATGCATTACCATGGCGCAGGCTATCTGCCCGTCCCCGGTATAGGGTCCCCGCTCACGATGAGGACAATCTGAAGGAACACCGCCATGCATATTGTTCTTCTGCGTGCGTACCCAGATTTTCGAGATGGCATTTATCAAAGTGTCAGATGTTTGGAAAGAAGCGTTCACTGGAACATAACTGCTCACCGCTTCAGCGAGAGCGTCATCAGCCGTCATCTCGCCCTCCCAATTCTCAACTATGGCAGTGTGGAAGACATACCAGTCAAAAACAGGTGCATAAGTCTCACTGCCCTTTCCTCCGCTGACGTATTCACTGATGCCGTTATAGTTGTAATCCGCTCCGACATCGCAAATGTAGTTGATTTTGAGCGTGTCGCCAGAAGCATTGCGAATGTTGCTGAGCCTAAGACGGCCAGAGATCTCTTCGGGGAATGTAATCTTATATGCCCGCTCCGCAACCTTCTCAATCTCAATAGGTTTAAAAGTCTCTATCACCCTATCCGGAGGGCCCATCTGAGCGCGAAGATCACCATCAGGGGCATTCCGGAGCACAGCGGCCGCCCACCCGGAGTCGTCAACATCGGGGGTGCTCCATCCGGGAGACTCAAAGCGGGCGTCATAAACTTCACCACCGAAAACGTCGTTGGACCGGATCGCGCTTTCCTTAACCCTCCAAGTCTCATCCGTGCATATAGTCTCACGAGATCCGTCCTTGTAAAAGATCTCCAATTGGGCCTTGACACGAGGGGAACCATAGCCGGCAATCCAAATGTGGGCGGAATTGAAAAATCCGTTCCCCAGAACGCAACCGATTACATTCTCACCCTGGCATAGGCTGGATGTAAGGTCATAGCCAAGATAAAAGACACTGTGCGCCCTTACGTTCAGCAGCAGCGGCAAACGTCTGCGATCCATGTCATGGCGAGTCCCATAATCTGTCTGGTTGGGACTTAAGAGGTCGTCACCGACCTTGGCTCCATTGCAATAAGGGTCGCAATAACCGAGACCGGAAATGAATAGATGGGCGTTCAGAACCTCTTTATTGACAGTGAATTGCTTTCGGAGAAGAGGTGCCGGAGTTGAAGGGGACAATGACTGCACCGCATCGACTCTCGAATCATTGCCGATCAAATCGTAGATAGGATGGCCATCCCGCCAATCACGGGGATTCTCAATGTCCCATGGGGCACCGATCCATTCCGAAGTCCATTCCGAAGGATTGAGATAGCCGCTTACCCACTGGGCTTCCATGCTCCATTTTGAAACCTTATCCTTTGTATCCCAGACCCTTACACGCCACCAATAGCGTGTCGCCGACTTCAGAGGATTTCCCGCGAAATTCACAAATGGAGTCGATGGACCGGAGACCTTGCCGCTATCCCAAACATCGGGTTCCGACTCCAATGCTTCCGGTGATGTGGCCACCTGTATCTGCCACGCCGTCTGATCATTGCCATGCGCCTTCCCTTTCTGAATATTG
>OMQO01000143.1 GCA_900313275.1 uncultured Bacteroidales bacterium | reverse complement strand
TCCTGCGTTATGGGTGCCTGAGGGAATTCGATAAGGAAATGATCGGCCTGGTGAAGAGGAACAACATTCTGTCTTCAAGACCGGAGTTGCTGAGGGCTGATGAAGAAAAGAAAATCTTGATATTCAAGCGCAAAAACCTTATCTTTGCGCTGAATTTCAACCCGTCCGGATCCTTCGCCGATTACGGCTTCCAGGCTCCGCCCGGAAAGTATGTGAAAGTTCTCGATTCCGATGAAGGGAAGTTCGATGGATTCTCTCGCCTTGGCGCTGATTCTGAACACTTTACCATCAACGGAGAATTGAGGCTTTACCTTCCGAGCCGTTGTGCGCTCGTGCTTAAGAAGATAGAAGAAAAGAATTAGTAATTTAGTGATATGGCTTTTTTGAAATTCAACAAGCCTGAACTGGTCAATCTCTCGTATTCCTTGAAAAGGGAGATAATCAACGCCAATAAGACAGGAGCCTATTGCAACACTTCGATAGTGACTTGCAACACAAGGCGTTACCATGGTCTTCTTGCCGTTCCGGTGGACAAGTTCGGGGGCAGGACACACCTGCTGCTCTCCTCTATGGACGAGAGCATTGTGCTGAACGGCAAGCAGTTCAACCTGGGTATCCACTGCTATGGCGACATCTATGAGCCCAGGGGACACAAGTACATCATCGACTTCGAGGCCGATCCGGCGCCGAAAGTCGTCTATAAGGTTGGAGGCACCACTTTCGCGAAGACTATCCTGTTGGCTCCCGATGCGGACCAGGTCCTGATCCGCTATGAGTTGCTGTCCGCCCCTGCGAAAGAGACTCTGCTTCTGACTCCTTTCCTCGCCTTCCGTGACATTCACGCCCTTACCGAGGAGAACCATTCCGCCAGGACAGAGGGATGGGAGATTCCTAACGGCATGGCTTGGAATCTCTACGACGGCTTCCCAGATCTGAACCTTCAGTTCAACACAAAGGAAGTCAAGTTCCTGAGCACTCCATGCTGGTACAAGGGTATCACCTATTCCGACGAGTACAGGCGCGGGTTCGATTGCCGTGAGGACCTTTATGTTCCCGGTCATTTCGAGGTGGAGATGAGCCAGGGCGATGTGATTGTCTTCTCCGCATCGGTCGCGGAGATCAAACCTGTCGGGCTGAAGCGCCATTTCGATTCGGTGCTGTCGAAGATTCCTCCCGTGACTTCGTACCATGACCAGCTTGTCCGCCGCTCGGACATCCTTATCCGTAACCGTGGCGGGCGCAAACAAATCACCGCCGGATTCTCATGGATGCAGACCGGCCTTCTCCGGGAGACGCTTATGGCTCTTCCTGGTTTAACTCTTTATGCCAAAGGCGATAAAGCCTCTTTCGAGGAGATTCTTGACAATCTTATCGCGGATGAGCAGGAGAGGCTTTTCCACAGAACCACCCAGGTCGAGGCTCCTTTAAGGCTTACCCACGTCCTTAGGCAATATGTCGAGTTCGGCGCTGACGAGAAGGCTGTATGGAACAAGTACGGCCAGACTGTCAAAGGCATCCTCAACAGCTACCTGCCTGGCAGGCGCGCTGAGGTTTCAATGCAGCCGAATGGCCTTTTGTGGGCCCAGCTTGAGGGTTGGGCGCTGTCCTGGATGAATGCCTACATCGATGGCAGGCCTGTTACTGAGAGGGCCGGTTACCAGGTGGAGACCAACGCTATGTGGTACCAATCCATCCTCTATGCTGTCGAGATGGAGAGGAAATATGGCAATGACGGGGAATTCGAGACATTCTGGTCCAGGATTCTGAGACTTGTCCAGGAGAATTTCCAACCGATGTTCTGGAACCAGCGGGCGGGCTACCTGGCCGATTATGTTGACAATTCCGGGCAGCATCTGGAGGTTCGTCCCAACATGCTATACGCCCTTCTGGGAGACGATCTGCCGGTAGAGCCGGAGGTCGCCAAGGCAGTGCTGCATGTTGTTGATAACGAGCTTGTCACACGCAGGGGGATCCGTACGCTTTCTCCTCGTGATGTCAACTACAAAGGCGTCTATGAAGGTTCCCAGCGTGAGAGGGATCTTGCCTACCATGGCGGAAGCACCAGGGTTTACCTGCTGGCACCCTATGTGGAGATATGTTTCAAGATGAAAGGTCCCTCGTTCCTTAAAAAGGCCCAGTGGCTTGTGGAGGGATTCTATGAGGACCTGAACAAGCATGGTGTCGGAGCCTTCTCCGAACTGTACGATGGCGATCCGCCTCATGAGCCCCACGGGGCCATCTCATCGGCCTTGAGTACCTCGGCCTTGCTTAAAGTTGACAATGTCATAGCGAAATACGAGGAGGAAAAATAGTATGAGAGTTCTTATGTTCGGATGGGAGTTTCCTCCCCACATCGCCGGCGGGCTCGGAACAGCTTGCTACGGCATAGTGAAAGGCCTCGTCGAGAATGGCGTAGAGACGCTCTTCGTCATGCCATCCGCCTCTGGAGATGAGGACGGCAGTGTCGCTAAGATAATCAACGCCAGCGATGTGCCTGTCATGTCAGTGGCCTCTTCAGTGGACGAGTTCCTTGATAAGGTGAAGTTTGTCCGTGTGGGCTCCAACATGATTCCTTACACCAACCCCGACGAGTTCTACGACCTGGTCGAGGCTGAGAAAAAGCACCGTGAGCTTTCCGAGGACAAGATCTACGGCTCCAAGTACCGTTTCTCCGGCAAGTACGGTTCAAACCTCCTTGAGGAGGTGGCACGCTATGCTATGGTAGGTGGTACGATCGCCGTGGAGCATAAAGATGAGTTCGATGTCATCCATGCCCACGACTGGCTGACCTATTTGGCTGGAATTGCCGCCAAGGAGTTGACCGGCAAGCCTCTTGTGATCCATGTCCACGCCACCTCGTTCGACCGAGGTACTGAGGACATGATTGATTCCCGGGTCTTCAACATAGAGAAACGTGGAATGGAGGCGGCCGATAAGGTCATGGCTGTCAGCGACTTGACAAGGAACATAGTCATAAACAAATACGGAATATCCCCGGACAAGGTAGTGACCGTCCACAATGCGGTGGATTTCAGCGGCCGAGAGAACCTTCAGGTTGAGAGGGGAGTCCGCGACAAGGTTGTGACCTTCCTCGGCAGGATCACCTTCCAGAAAGGACCTGAGTATTTCATCGAGGCCGCGGCCAAGGTATTGAAAAGGACCACGGGGGTGCGTTTCGTGATGGCTGGAAGCGGTGACATGATGAACCGCTGCATCCGTCACGCCGCCCGTTTGGGCATATCCGACCGCTTCCATTTCACCGGTTTCCTCCGCGGAATGGATGTGCAGAAGATGTTCGCCCTGTCGGACGTGTACATAATGCCTTCAGTTTCAGAACCTTTCGGAATCTCCCCGCTGGAGGCGATGCGAAGCAATGTCCCTTCGATCATCTCCAACCAGTCCGGAGCCGCCGAGGTGCTGAAATATGCCTTTAAGGTGGACTTCTGGGATGTCGACGCCATGGCGGACGACATCTATGCCCTGCTCAATTATCCCGCCCTCGCTGATTTCGCGGCCAAGGAAGGCTACGAGGAGGTCAACCACTTGAAGTGGAACCATGCCGCCGCGAAGATGAAGAAAGTTTACGAATCCGTCATAAAATAACCAGTCATGAAAAAAAGCATTTGCCTATATTTCCAAGTCCACCAGCCTACCAGGTTGAGGTTGTACCGTTTCTTCGACATCGGCAAGGACTCCCACTATTACGACGATTTCACCGACAGGACCATTCTCCACAGAATCGCCGACAAGTGCTATCTCCCGATGAACCAGCTGCTTCTGGATCTCATCAAACAATATGGTAAAGATTTCAAGGTCACCTTCTCCATCACCGGATCCGCCCTCGAGCAGTTCGACCGCTACGAGCCTGAGGTCGTGAGGAGTTTCAAGGAGTTGGCCGACACTGGTCAGGTCGAGTTCCTCGCCGAGACATATTACCACTCCCTGGCTTCCCTCGCCAATGAAGGAGAGTTCAAGCATCAGGTGGAGAAGCATGTCAAGGCTATCGAGGACCATTTCGGAGTGACCCCTAAAGCCTTCAGGAACACCGAGTTGATCTATTCCGACAACATCGGCAAGCAGGTTTATGGACTTGGCTTCAAGACCATGCTGACAGAAGGCGCCCGCCACATTCTTGGTTGGAAGAGCCCTGACTATGTCTATTCCAATCCAATCCAGTCGGGTCTTAAGCTCCTGCTGCGTAACTATCAGCTCAGCGACGACATCGCTTTCCGTTTCTCCGACAAGGGATGGAAGGACTGGCCTTTGACCGCGGACAAGTTCCTCACTTGGCTCAAATCCGCTGAGGGTGATGTGGTCAACCTCTTCATGGACTATGAGACCTTCGGAGAGCACCAGAAAGAGGCTTCCGGAATATTCGATTTCATGAGGGCTCTTCCGGGAGTTGTCCTTGCGGACGGTTCCTTGGAGTTCACCACTCCTACTCTCGCCACACGTAAGCATAAGAGTGTCGGAGAGATAGAGGTTCCGGACCCGATCTCTTGGGCTGATGAGGAGAGGGATGTCACCGCCTGGCTCGGAAACGAGCTCCAGCAGGACGCCTTCAACAAGCTCTATGAGCAGTCAGAGAAGCTCGCCCTTCTTAACAACGCTGTCCTTTGGGAAGATTTCGGACACCTTCAGGAGAGCGACCACCTCTACTACATGAGCACGAAGTTTTTCTCGGATGGTGAGGTTCACAGTTATTTCAACCCTTACAACACTCCCTACGAGGCCTTCATCAATTATATGAACGCCCTCAGCGACTTCATCATCAGGATTGATGACGCTGTCGCTACTTTCGGGCGTTAAACTCAAAAATAAATAAATGGCAAAAGAACTGATTAATCCGGACTACCTGTTTGAAGTCAGCTGGGAAGTCTGCAACAAGGTAGGAGGCATCTACACGGTCATCGCGACCAAGTCATTGTACCTCAAAAGCCAACTCCACAAGCACCACATCCTGATCGGACCGGATGTTTGGATGGACACCGAGAGTAATCCGGATTTCATTGAAGACAATCACCTTTACACTCTATGGAAAGCCCAGGCCGCCTCTGAGGGACTCAGGGTGCGGTTGGGGCGTTGGAATGTCCCGGGCAAGCCCATAGCGATACTGGTGGATTTCAAACAGTACCTCACAAGGCAGAACGACATCCTGACGGAGTACTGGAAGCGTTTTGGTGTCGATTCGATCACAGGTAACTGGGATTACAAGGAGAATGTCCTGTTCGGCTATGCCGCCGGTCATGTCATAGAGAGTTTCTACAGGTTCAACCTTGGCCCTGCCGACAAGGTAGTGGCTCAATTCCACGAGTGGCAGACCGGGTCCGGCCTTCTTTATTTGAAGGACTCCAAGATTCCCGTGGCTACGGTGTTCACCACCCATGCCACTGTCATGGGGCGCTGCCTCGCAGGCAACAACCTGCCTCTTTACGACTCGATGGCCCTTTATGACGGAGATCAGAAGGCTCAGCAATTCGGTGTTGTGGCTAGGCATTCGATTGAGAAAATATCCGCCCAGAATGCCGACGCTTTCACAACTGTCAGTGAGATAACCGCCAAAGAATGTGAGCGTTTCCTTGGCAGGAAGGTGGATGTGGTCACCCCTAACGGGTTTGAGAACAGCATCACTCCAGCCACTGACGAGCTGTTCATGGAGAAGCGAAAGAGCGCCAG
>OMQO01000063.1 GCA_900313275.1 uncultured Bacteroidales bacterium | reverse complement strand
CCGCCGAGGAGGTTGATAAATACATCAACCAGATCGCGTTCTCTTCCGCTGGCGAATTCCTTGAGAAGTATAAGGATCAGAACATCATAGGCCATTTCGGCCTAGGATTCTATTCGGCCTTCATGGTCTCGAAGAAGGTCACCATCGAGTCCCTTTCGTGGAAGGAAGGCGCTGAAGGCGTGATTTGGAGCTGCGAGGGAGATCCGGAGTTCGAGATGGGCCCCTGCGACAAGAAAGACCGCGGAACTGTGGTCACATTGTACCTCGACGACGATTCCGCCAAGGACTATGGCAACAAGGGCAAGATCAGCCAGTTGCTTGGAAAGTATTGCAAGTTCATGCCGGTCCCGATTGTGTTCGGAAAAGAACAGGAATGGAAGGACAATAAATATGTTGACACAGATAAGGATCACATTATCAACTCGATAGAACCGCTGTGGACAAAGAAGCCTTCCGAATTGAAAGATGAGGACTATGTGAAGTTCTACAAGGATCTCTATCCGATGAAGGAGGAGCCTCTGTTCTATATCCATCTGAATGTGGATTATCCATTCAACCTCACAGGAATCCTCTATTTCCCGAAGATCAAGGACAGGATGGCGATCGAGAAGAACAACATCCAGCTCTATTGCAACCAGATGTTCGTGACCGACCATGTGGAGAATATTGTGCCCGATTTCCTTACTTTGCTCCATGGTGTCATTGATTCGCCCGACATTCCTCTGAATGTGTCCAGAAGCTATCTCCAGGCGGATGAGAATGTCAAGAAGATATCTACCTACATCACTAAGAAGGTGGCTGACAGGCTGGAAGAGATATTCAAGAACGACCGCGCTTCCTGGGAGAGCAAGTGGGACAATCTCAAGCTCTTCATTGAGTACGGAATGCTCTCTGATGAGAAATTCTGCGAGCGCGCGATGAAGTTCGCCCTCTTCAAGAACACCGATGGCAAGTTCTTCGCTCTCGAGGATTACCGCAAGGCTATCTCCGACCTTCAGACTGACAAGGATAAGAAGGTTGTCTATCTTTACGCTACCGACACCGAGGCCCAATATCCCTTCATCGAGGCCGCGAAGAATAAAGGTTATGATGTTCTCCTGATGGACTGCGAGTTAGACTCCCATTATGTCAACCTTTTGGAAAGGAAGATTGAGGATTCGAGATTCGCCCGCGTCGATTCTGATTCAGTTGACAATCTGATTCCCAAAGAGGAGAAAGTCAAGCCGGAAATGGCTGAGGAGGACAAAAAGAATCTTGAGACAATGTTCAAGGCCGTTCTTCCGAAAGAGAACGAATATTACGTCGAGGCAGACAATCTTGGAGAGGATGCCGCGCCTGTCCTGGTGACCCGTAACGAGTTTATGAGACGCTATCGGGAGATGAGCGCCCTGGGTGGTGGAATGAATTTCTACGGCGAGATGCCCGAGTCTTTCAATATCACCGTTAATCTTCAGAACCCATTGATGGTCAAGCTTGTAGGCCAGTTGAAAGAGAACTCTGACAAGGTGGAGGAATTCGCTGGAGCAAGTGATTTGCTAAAGCAAGTGACCGACCTTGCTTTGCTAGCCAACGGTATGCTAAAGGGTAAGGCTTTGGCTGATTTCATAGCCCGGAGCGGCAAAACACTTACAGATTATTATAAAGATAAATAATTAAAAAAATGGCCTTGCACGTTTGTGCAAGACCATTTTTTTGTTTATATTTGCCCCCGTTGTAACCATTTAGGTCATGGCGGAGGCTGAAAATTATTATCCTTTAGATCCCGAAAAAGTCTACTACTCGATGGACGAGTTGACCCTCGACACGCCCGAGGGACCGGTGACTTTGCGCATGGGAGCATGGCTTAATTTCGACCCCGTCCGTATCCACAAGATGATAGTTAGGGAGAAGACTCTCCATGTTGACCAGATAGAGCTCTACAACCCTTTGATGAGCAAGCTTAGAAGGGCTGATCCTCAATACTATAAGCAATATATGGGGCTCAATGTGACTATCGATTTTCCTGGATTCTCCTCCGATGTCCTGGCTAAGATCCCCTTCGAGAACGACCCGATCGGTTTCTATAAATGGTGGCGTAAAGGAAAGCATGAGGACAAGGTTTATCTATCGAAAGTCAATCAGTTCCGCCTTTTCCAGAAGGTCTATCTGATGGATCCTAAGGTCATGCTGAAGAAGGACATCCAGTTCTTCCAGAGTTTCTGACGCCTTCGGAAAAATTCTTTTTAGTCGTAAATTTTGTCAAGTCAAAGTTTTTATTTACTTTTGGCTAATAACACTTTGTTAACAACACCTTAATTTTCATTGCAATGACTTACAAGATTATCGACATTCAGGGCGTGGGCCCCGTTTACGCTGAGAAACTCATCGCCGCTGGCGTGGAGACTGTTGACCAGCTTCTTGAGAAGGGCAAGACCCCCAAGGGCCGCAAAGAGCTTGAGGAGGCCACCGGCATCACCGGCAAGCTCATCCTCACATGGGTCAACCATGCTGATCTTTTCCGTATCAAGGGCATCGGCCCTCAGTTCTCTGAGCTTCTCGAGGCTTCCGGTGTCGACACCGTGAAGGAGCTCCAGCACAGAGTCGCCGCCAACCTCGTCGCCAAGATGACTGAGGTCAACGCCGAGAAGAACCTCACCAGGGTTGTTCCTACCGAGGTTATGGTCCAGAAGATGATCGACCAGGCCAAGGTTCTCCCTCCTATGGTGGAGTACTAGTCGAAAGAACCTTTTGTTTTAAGTCGGGGCTGGATAGTCCCGACTTTTTTATATATTTGTAAGTTGTAGTGAAAGTGCCGGAATGAAACAGATAACGCTTCTCTCAGTATTGGCTTTAATCATCCTTGGAGCCGCGTCTTGCAAGGATTCCAGGACCTCGTCCCAGGCTCCTGATTACTCAATGTCCTACACCGTCAAAGGCGTCTCTTTCGAGATGCTCAAGTTCCCGGCGGGCAACTTCACGATGGGCATCTCAGCCGACAACCGTCGAAAGGTGACCAGAGGAATAGCGCAGCCGGTTGCTTTGGATGGCTTTGTGATCAGCGCCGAGCCTGTCTCGCAGGCATTGTGGACTGAGGTAATGGGCAAGAATCCCAGCGGTGTCCAGAATCCATCCGCACCTGTTGATATGGTCTCATGGGCTGATATTCAAAAGTTTCTGTCCAAATTGTCCAAACTGACCGGCAAGACCTTCTTCCTGCCGACCGAGGCGCAGTGGGAATATGCCCACCATCTGAACGGCGATAATGGATTCACTGCCGTGGCGGAATGGTGCCAGGATAGTTACGATGAGGTTCCTGAGGATAAGACCAAGGATGATTACTTCGTGCCGATGAGCTTGATGGTAAATCCTTCAGGTCCTAAAGAGACAAGCGGCAAGGTGGTCAGAACCACATTGGAAAGGATGGCTATTGAGGCGCACACCCGTAAGGTCAAGGTGGGCTTTCGTATTGCCCAGCCCACGGAAGATGTTTTGACTGAGGCCATTATGGGCCCCTTGGACAGCGCCAAGGTGTATCGCGAGAAGGTGGATGCGTCCGATGGTGTCCCTGAGTATTTCAAAGTGGGGGATGAAAGTTTCAAGATGCTGAAGGTGCAAGGAGGTTCTTTCCTTATGGGCTTCAACAACTCTGACAGCCCCTATCTCCGTTTCACCGTTCCGGATAATGAAGTTAACGCGCACCAGGTCACCCTCGACGATTTCGCGATAGGGGAGACCGAGGTGACTGTCGGGCTTTGGTACACCGTGATGGGTTCCCTGCCTTATCTCAACGACATTAAGGAGCCTTCCAAAGCGGTTGGGAATGTCTCATGGTACGACTGCCAAGTCTTTCTTCGCAAGCTTAACGAATTGACTGGCAGGATCTTCCGTCTCCCTACGGAAGCTGAGTGGGAATATGCCGCCAGAGGTGGCAAACTCTCCCGTCATTTCGGTTTCAGCGGCTCCAACGACATGAAATCGGCGATGTGGTTCTTGGATAATGCCGATTCCAAGGTCCAGAATGTGAAGAGGTTGAAGGGCAACGAGCTCGGACTTTACGACATGAGCGGCAATGTCTGGGAGTGGTGCTACGACAGGGCTGAGGAATATACCCTCGATCCACAGGTCAATCCTTTTGGCGCTTCCGAGGGTGGAACCAGGATCCTGCGCGGTGGAAGTTGCGCGAGCCGGTGGGACGCCTGCCGGATCAGCAACAGGTCATATATGCCCGGGAAGAATTTCAAAGGCACTTTCGGATTAAGGTTGGCGATGTGAGATGGACAAGAAGACATCAATAATTATCTTGATAATCCTGGCCATTTTAGGGACCGGGTACCATTTCCTTTGGAGTGACGAGACTCCGTCAGAGGATCCCACGTTCGTTGATCCTTCCATTGACGGAACGGATCCATTGTCAAGGATCGAGATTCCTTACCGCCTGGAGGACAGCGATGCGGAAATAATTGAGCACATGGGTTATACCCTCTCCTACAACAATGCCTACAGGGTGCCGAACTGGGTGGCATATGAGTTGCTTGAGACGGAGGTTATGACAGGATACAGAAGCCGTGAGGATGAGTTTACCCCCGATCCTCATGTGAAAGGTCGCCAGGCCTACGACCGGGATTATGTCGGTTCCGGTTATGACCGTGGGCATATGGCACCTGCCGCTGACATGCGGTGGAGCTCTCAGACGATGAAGGAATGCTTCTACCTCAGTAATGTATGCCCGCAGAACCACAATCTCAATTCAGGAGCATGGAACGATCTTGAGAAGCAGGTCCGTTATGAGGCCCGTTACTACAAGTCCGTCTGGGTTGTTTGCGGACCGATATTCGAGTACAACAATCCCAATCACATCGGGAGCAACCATGTGATGGTGCCGGACGCCTTCTTCAAGGCCTTGTTGGCTAAAAGGAAGGACGGATCTTATGCGTCAATAGGTTTTGTGTTCCCGAACAAGGCTTGTGAGAGGAATCTCACTCTCTATGCGATGACAGTCGATGAGTTGGAGTCAAAACTCGGGATGGATCTTTTCTACAACCTCGACGAGAAGGCACAGGACAAGGCTGAGGCGGTCATGGATCCTTATGGCGACTGGAGAATAAAAGACGAGATATTAAGAAACTGATATACCAATGGAACAGAATCTCAATCTTACCTGTCTGCACGACAGCCACTTGGCCCTCGGGGCCAAAATGAGCCCCTTCGCGGGCTTTGATATGCCCATCCAGTATTCCTCGATCACTGAGGAGCACCTAGCGGTGCGCCACAAGGTCGGGATGTTCGATGTCTCCCACATGGGAGAGATTTTCGTGAGTGGTCCTGATGCCGGGAAGTTTGTCAACCATGTGTTCACTAACGATGTGCGTCCTATGGCTCCCGGTCAGATCCTCTACGGAATGATGCTCTACCCTGATGGTGGCACTGTCGATGATCTCCTGGTTTACAAGGAGTTCGAGCCGGACCACTATCTCCTTGTTGTCAACGCTGCCAACATTGAGAAAGACTATCTCTGGATCAAGGACCATAGCAAGGGATTCGATGTGAAGATCGCAAACCAGTCTGACAAATGGGGGCAGATAGCGCTTCAAGGGCCTCTCGCTGAGGAGACTTTGGTGAAAGTCTTGCCTTTCGCCGCTGAGGCGGCATCGCTGGCGTTCTACACTTTCAAGGATTTCCAGGATGGAAGCTCGAGGGTCATTGTGAGCCGCACCGGCTACACTGGAGAGGATGGTTTTGAGATCTATGCCACTCCCGCTCTCATCGTCAAGTACTGGGAAGCTTTCCTGGCTGCGGGAGTCACCCCTTGTGGTCTTGGATGCAGGGACACCCTTCGTTTTGAGGCCGGATTGCCTCTTTATGGCGATGAGCTGACCCCCGCTATCTCTCCTGTCATGGCCGGTTTCAGCATGTTCTGCAAGTTGGATAAGGACGAGTTCATCGGGAAGGAGGCTGTCGCTGACCAGAAGGCCAATGGCACCGCGAAAAAGCTGGTGGGTATCGAGCTTCAAGACAAGGCGATTCCTCGCGCCGGTTATCCTGTCGAGTTGGCCGATGGCACCGAGGTTGGAGTCGTGACTACTGGCTATCATAGCATTTCCCTCGAGAAGAGCATCTGTTTCGCTCTTGTGGACAAGGCCCATGGAGCCCTCGACACCCCGCTGAACATCAGGATCCGCAAAAAGGTCTTCCCCGGGAAGGTTGTGAAGAAGAGATTCTATCAGACTAACTACAAGAAATAATTGATAACTAATTAATTAATATTTTTAGAAATGAGCAAAGTTATTGAAGGCCTCCGTTACAGCGAGGACCATGAGTGGGTTAAAGTAGAAGGTAATGTGGCCATTATCGGCATCTCCGATTTCGCCCAGAAGGAGCTTGGTGACATAACCTATGCTGACCTTCCTGAGGTTGATGACGAGTTTGAGGCTGGCGAGGAGTTTGGAGCTTTGGAGAGCGTGAAAGCCTCCAGCGAGCTTCTTTGCCCTGTCTCCGGCAAAGTTGTCGAGGTCAATCCCGACCTTGAGGACGCTCCTGAGAAGATCAATGAGGATGCCTACGAGGCTTGGATCATCAAGGTTGAGATGAGCGATCCCGCCGAGGTTGAGGCCCTTATGGACGCTGCCGCTTACCAGGCTTTTTCTGAGAAATAGGGGAGAGATGGCGACATTCCAGTATTTCCCTCACACTGAAGACGATGTCAAGGCCATGTTGGCCAGGATCGGCGTCGGGTCGATGGACGACCTCTATGCCGATGTCCCCAAGGACTTCATCTTCAAGGGCGAGTACGACCTTCCCGATGCCATGTCCGAGCAGGAGGTACGGGACTTTTTTGATAATCTTGACCGGAAGGATTTGAGACTGAAGGTTTTCGCCGGGCAGGGCGCTTATGACCATTACACTCCGGCGGTAGTCCCTTACATCCTTTCACGCTCCGAGTTCCTCACCGCTTACACTCCTTATCAGGCTGAGATCTCCCAGGGCACTCTGAGGTACATCTTCGAGTTCCAGAGCATGATCTGCGCCTTGACTGGACTGGATGTGAGCAACGCCTCAATGTACGATGGCCCGACCGCTGCGGCTGAGGCTGTCAAGATGTCCGTCGCTTGCGCGAAGAAGAAGACCCGTGTTCTTGTCTCCAAGACCCTTCTTCCCAACGTGGTCAGGACAATCGAGACCTATGCCAAATACCACGGGATAGAGCTCGGTTATCTTCCCGTGATGGATGGTCACACCTGCCCGCATCACATGAAGGCGGAGTTGTCCAAAGGTGATGTGGCGGGCGTTATCGTCCCTTCTGTCAATCGTTTCGGAACAATCGAGGACTTGACTGGCTTCGCTGATGCGATCCATGCGGCCGGAGCGATATTCATTGAGTATTGCGATCCTTCCGCCCTGGGTGTGCTTAAGACTCCGGCTGAGTGGGGTGCCGACATCGCTGTGGGTGATGGCCAGAGTCTGGGGATTCCTATGACCTTCGGCGGTCCTTATGTGGGCTTCATGGCCTGTAAGAAGGACTATCTTCGCAAGCTTCCAGGAAGGATTGTGGGGGAGACCCGTGACACAGAAGGACGGCGCTGCTTCTGCTTGACACTTCAGGCGCGTGAGCAGCACATCCGCCGCGAGAAGGCCACTTCTAATATTTGCTCCAACGAGAGCCTGATGGCCTTGTTCGTGACTGTCTATATGTCTTTGATGGGCCCTCAGGGCCTAAAGGAGGTCAACGAACGTTCTTGTGCCGCTTCTCATTATCTCCATGATGAGCTGCTGAAGACCGGCAAGTTCGAGGAGGCTTTTGAAGGACAGCCGTTCCTTAAGGAGTTCGCGCTCAAGCCGTTGGTTCCCGTTGACCAGCTTCAGTCCAAGCTTTTGGAAGGAGGTTTCTTCGCGGCCCTTCCCACCGAGGAAGGATTTGTCACATTCTGTACAACCGAGAGAAGGACGAAGGCTGAGATCGACGCTCTCGTCAAACTGGTGAAGGAGGCCTAGGGATATGAAATACTACGACAAACTTATATTCGAGCTCTCCAAGGAGGGTCGTACCGGGTGCTCGCTTGGTTCTTCTCCCTTTGCGGCGGCCGGGACAAACCCCGCCGACCATTTTCCCGGACAGGGCGCGGAGCGCAGGGAGGCGGAGGTTGTGCCCGGCGCCGCGATCCCTGAAAATCTGCTTCGCGGAGAGGCTCCAGCTTTGCCTGAGGTGAGCGAGATCGATGTGGTGAGGCACTACACCAATCTGTCTCAGATGAATTTCGGTGTTGACACCGGGTTCTATCCTCTCGGGAGCTGCACGATGAAGTACAATCCCAAGATCAATGAGGAGATAGCCGCCATCGGAGGTTTCCAGGGACTGCATCCCCTCCAGCCAGCATGTTCTGTGCAGGGAGCGCTTGAGGTCTATTACAATATGGACAAGGCGCTTTCAGCGATTACCGGGATGGCCGGGTTCACATTCAATCCTTGCGCTGGAGCTCATGGAGAGCTGACCGGTCTGATGATTATGCGTCAGTACCATCTTCTCCGTGGCGACTTGGCTCGTACCAAGGTGATTGTTCCTGACAGCGCCCATGGCACCAATCCAGCCAGCGCCGCTGTTTGTGGTCTGGAAGTCGTGGTCGTGAAATCCAATGCCGACGGTCTTGTGGATGTGGCTGATCTTAAGCCACTTCTGGGGCCTGATATCGCTGGAATCATGATGACGAACCCCAACACTCTCGGCTTGTTCGAGAAGGAGATAGGGGAGATCGCCGCCCTTGTTCACGAGTGCGGTGGCCTGCTCTATTACGATGGGGCTAACATGAACCCGCTGATCGGAATGGTCCGTCCTGGCGACATGGGCTTCGACATCCTGCATTTGAATCTCCACAAGTCGTTCTCGACACCTCATGGTGGTGGTGGCCCTGGGTCCGGCCCGGTTGGAGTCTGCGAGAAACTGCTTCCTTATCTGCCTGTGCCTAAGGTGGTTAAGAAAGAAGATGGCACATTCGATGTGGTCGGTTCTTCCGAAAAGGCCGCCGGCCAGGTGTCCGGTTTCCTGGGCAACTTCGGGGTTATTCTCAGAGCCTATGCCTACATCCTTATGCTGGGTAAGCAAAATGTCAAACTTGTCGGCAAGTATGCGACCCTCGGTGCTAACTACATCAAGGAAAGCCTCAAGGACTGCTACAAGCTTCCTATTCCTTCAATCTGCAAGCACGAGTTCGTGTTCGATGGGCTTGTCAATGACGGGTCGAGGAAGGGGACTGACGACGAGAGGGAAGGAGCTACTACTCTGGATGTGGCCAAGAGGCTGTTGGACTTCGGTTTCCATGCTCCTACTATCTACTTCCCGCTGCTCTTCCACCAGGCTATAATGATTGAACCCACTGAGACTGAGTCTGTCGAGACGCTGGACGCTTTCATAGAGGTCATGAGGAAGATCGCCGCAGAGGCCGCGGAGGATCCCGCGATCCTGAAGTCAGCGCCTCACAACGCTCCGATCACCCGTCCGGATGAGACGACCGCCGCAAGGCAACCGGTTCTCAAGTTCCAAGATGAGGCTTAATGTGATAAAAGAATTCGGTCGGTTCAACCGGCCGGATTCTTTTTTGTCTAAAAATTTTGTGGTTTAAAGGATTGTTTCTATATTTGCAGTCCGAAACGGGGTATTAGCTCAGTTGGTAGAGCGTTTGAATGGCATTCAAAAGGTCAGGAGTTCGATTCTCCTATGCTCCACTCTAAGAGATTGTTAATCGATTGATTAGCAATCTCTTGTCTTTTTTTTACGCATAAATCTACGCATAAAAAGTGCCTACAAAGTGGCTACATTTGTGGTGCATTGTACACCACAATCGTTAAATCTACCCGTTACCGGTTTGGAGTCAGTACCAGGAAGGATCTTTATACACATTACCGGAATTTACTGCAAGTTTGCAATAAATTCCGGTAGCATTATTTCAGTATGTCGTTATTAAACAGGAACTGATACAGACCCATTATCGTGAACCCGTCTTCATTGGTATAGGCAACGATGTCGTCGCCTTGAATGACAATCTTCTGGAAGGAATCTCCGATCTTCTTCAAAGACTTCAACTCTTGTTCCCGCTTTTCATCCGTCGACATATTATAGGCGGATTGGATATAGTATTTGTCAATCCCGTTCGTTGCGATGAAATCAACCTCATACTGCTTATACTCAGATTTGCCATCCTTTATCTCTCTGGCCTCAATCATCCCGACATCCACCAAGTATCCTCGGTTCCTAAGCTCGTTGTAAATGATGTTCTCCATGATGTGCCCCTCCTCTTGCTGGCGGAAAT
>OMQO01000049.1 GCA_900313275.1 uncultured Bacteroidales bacterium | reverse complement strand
TGCCTTGGATGCCCCGCACGTAGGCCGCGGCCATCTTTCCGGATAGTAAAGGATCCTCAGAGAAATACTCGAAGTTCCTACCACAGAGCGGGTTACGGTGGATATTCATACCCGGCCCCAGAAACATGTCGACTCCATATTCATGGACTTCATTTCCAAGCGCCCCGGTCATCATCTCCATAAGCTCCGGATCCCAGGAACTGGCGGTCAACGTGCCGACCGGGAAAGCGGTACAGTAGAATGTCTTATCGGTATTCTCCCTGAAAGGGTAGAAATGGAGACCGGCCGGACCGTCACAGGAGATGGTGGCGGGAATACCAAGGCGAGGAATGCTTCTTACCCCGGCAGCGGTACCCTCAAAGAACTCGAACTCCGACTCCTTCGCCCCAACAAGCAAGGAGGCGAGTTCCTCATCAGTCATGGCTTTTATAATCTCCTCGATGTTGTCCGGACGCAGGCGAGGCTGCCCGAAAGAAACCATTGTCGCCAAGGAAAAGGCGACGACCGCTATCAATTTAATTCTCATACACATATTCCACTATCACTTTCCGGTCATCGGTCTCTATCGCCTTCTGGCCGTCATTAGTGCCATTCAAGCTGTTTTGAACCGTTGATAGAGAACCGGCCGGAAAAATCTTACCATTACATTTTATCTCACGAGCATTTTCCGGAACCGCCACCAGGCAAGGTCTGCCGGTAGGATTCTGAATCTCCAGCCGCATTCCTCCCGGAATTTTGGCGGCATGAAGATTCACCGTCTTGCCCCCGACAGGGACCGCGCATTCGACCCACTCCAAGTCTCCGAGCTGAGGACGCGCAAGTATTTTATTCCAACCGGGTCCGACAGGAGATATACCGGCCACATATTGTGATAAAAGGGTCAATGGCCCAGCCGCCCAGCCGTGATTGATGCTTGAGTTGTTCCCGGCGGTCCATAACTCCCATAAGGTTGACAAAGGGCTGAGGACCATCTCTTCGTAACGTTCCCTCATCCTCGCCAAGCCACCTTCGATGTCATCACGGATAAAATAAGACTCAAGAATATACTTCTCCATGTACGGACTGGCAAAGCGGGGGCCCTCCAATGCCCTGGAAATCCCTTCCATTTGACTTGGTGACGCGAATCCCGCCAGAACAGCCATGCCGTTTGCCCTGTCGTCCGGAGGACCGGAGTGACCCGGACTACGATAGCATTGGTCATCCCAGAAAAGCGATCTGGAGGCATCCAGAACCTTGTTCCTGAGCGAATCACAATAGGAAGCATACTCGCCATCATGAGCAATCTTGGCTATCTCACCGGCGGCCTCAAGCGCAAGGCAGTACCAGGCGTTATCCAATATAGGGACATCCGCATTCTCCCCCCAGTCCGGCCAATCCCATCCGCCGGGACGATGAATAACCAGGTCGTTATCGTCCAACTCCCACAGGGACAAGTATTTCCGGATCGAGGGATAAGCGTGGAGCATCGTGGCGGAATCGCCCGAAAAGAAGTAATAGTTCCAGAAACCGAATTTTCCTATGCTTGCCAAAGACTGAAGCGGCAGTTCCCTATCCCAGTTTCCAGCCGGAACCGGCGAATAGAGCACGCCATCCGGTTTCTGCCAGTCAACCAGATTATCTATGGCCTTCTTGATCAACGACAACGCCCGGCTGTCGCAGGAATATAGGATCTCGCCCATCACTATCGTGGCGTCTCCCCACCATTGCGACCGTTCCCGGTCGGGATCCTGGATAGCATCCCGCATATTCATATTCATCGTGGTCAACGACTTCCGCCACAGGGTGTTAAAGAAGTCATCGTTACAAGAGAAAGATCCGATAAACTCAGTGTTGTAGGCCGTTTCCCTGTAGCCCAACTTGATGATCTCCACATCCTTGGGGCAAGTGTAGATGATAGAGTGGCCATTGACGTAATTAGGCATTTCGAATTCCTGCTCCCCGTCCCGGGTGATATACTCCGCTCTGACATTAGGCTCACCGCCTCCTTCGTAGTTGTCGCTCCTGATGTCGATCAATAGCCCAGCTTTGGAGCGAATCTTCATGTATGGAGTGACGGAGATATTTTTAGGTAATAAGCCTCTAAAGCAGGTTACATCTTCTGCGACCTCACTCTCAACCCTCTCATATTCAATGATACCGGAATCCCTCCAATTAGGGATTGGACGCTGCCACAAAGTGTTCCAAGGGGCGCAAGGATAGTGGCCAAGGGCTAAGGCTGGCTTCCAGGAAGAATCATCATAGTCCGGAGACATCCATTCGCCCAATGCGAGAGTGGCGTCATAGCGGACATTGCTTTCCGGCAACCTGAAATTGGGGAGCGGCTCTCCGGTGTCTCCGAAAGCAGGATTGATCCTCGCCTTCCATGTGGTGTCGGACACAACGGTCTGAGAACCATTGTCAAGTTCCGCTATCAAGCCGCATTTACCACTATTTTTATGATCGAATCCCTCTTTTCCGAAATACCACACCAAAACGGCGACAGTGTTCCCCCCCTTCTTGAGGTATTTCCCGATAGGAACTGAATCGTAGTAGGTGTCATGAGGATTGGGGCCTCTCTTGAGACCTCCTTCGAAGATGACCATTTGCCCGTTGACCCAAAGCCAATACTTTGAATCAACTCCTATATGCAAAACAGCGGAAGACGCGACTTTATCGCAACTGAATTCCTTTCTGAAACACACCCACTGATTGGGTATGGAATTATCCATATCGGTGGAGATCCATTCGCTCTCCTTGAACACCTCCCTGGCCTCCCGGTTTCCGGAGGATCCACATGAGCAGAAAAAAAGCGCGGCGGCCGTCAGAAGAACAGCCGCACGCGCCAAGAAATCTCCCCTTCTACTCATCCACAAAGACCTTCTTCACGGCTTCAAGGTACCCGTAGCCATAGAGATCATCCGGTTCGAGATAACTGGTCTCGGTCCACTCGTTCCAACTGTTGATAGTGATCAGCGGATGGAGTTTCGGACGGGCGTCAACCCATGCCTTAGCCTTGCGAAGAGCCTGCTCAAAGCGCTCGGGAGTGTTATTCGTAGTGACAGCGCTCTTGCCCGTGCGGGGGCTGTTGTCCCAACCAATGCTGATGTGGGGATAATAAGGAATAGTGAACTCTTTCTCAAGTCTATCCCACTCAGGATAAACCTCTTCGAGAACCTTCTCATAGTCCTGGTCCACATTGGTGAAATGGCAGAACTGGTAGTGAGACATGCTGTTGAATCCCAGACGACGGATAAAGGCATCCCGGGGACTATCCGAGCTCGCCTTGGCGGCATCGACACCGCTATAGTTGAACTGTGAGTTCCACATCGTGAACTGAAGTTCCAAGTCAGGGAAACCGGCTTTCTTCACCTCCTGACGGAACCACTTCAAAGCGTCTATGGCCTTGTCAACCCCACCGATGCCTTCGATGAAGGTGGTGACTTCATAAATCATGAAAACGGGTTTGCCGTCGATCTTGTAGTAGTTAGGTTGCTTGAAGAACATCTCGATGTTCCTCTTGCATATTTTCTCAAACTCCTCACGGTCCACACCACCGCGCCATATGATGTTCTCTCCGCCATATTTGGCGATCCTTGTGTCCCAATAGTTTTCCACATTATGGTTGGCCCACATCAGGTAAAACTTCATCTTATCCTTGTTGGGAGCCTTCAGAAACCCGTCTGTCAGAGTGGTTTCCATGAAAGGACGACCATCAAACCAATACCAGTCGAAAATGAAAACATTCACTCCGTGGCGGGTAGCTTGCTCGATCTCCATCTCCATCACGGCGGGATCCGCCTCGTTGACCGGTCCCCAGACGGGTTTGCGGTCCCAATAATGACCGGGATTCCTCTTTTGCATAGTCATGACTGTCTCCCATTCGCCCATTCCCTCTGGCCAGAAAGGACGCAGGCGAGGATCGCCGTAAGCGTAGGCCGGATAAAGATAGGCCGCGACATCATAACTCTTCTTCTTTTGAGCCTTGACACTGACACTGAAAACCATGGTCAGGCAAAGGAGTAAAAATACGGTTCTTTTCATTGGACAGATTGTTTTAGCTGCTGGTTATTCTTCCAAAAATACGAAATTTAAATCTCAAATTCTTATCTTTGGATATGAAAAATACTCTTCTCGCTTCCATCCTCTTCATTATCAGTGTCTCAAGCTTATCTGCCCAGACGAGGGAAAGATTCGCGAATCCGACAAACGAGGACCGCATCTACATGCTCCAGCACGACACCCGTGGTGATGCCGGGGCTTTGCTAGACAAACTCGGGTCGGTTGGTTTCGGTGGCATAGTCACAAATGCCGACTGGCACACCGGAAAGTCCGACAAGGACTTCTACCTTCAGAATGACGAGGATTTCAGACGGCTTGACGAGGTGATCCGCTTGGCGAAAGACCGCTGCATGGGCCTTTGGCTCTATGATGAGTGCGGCTATCCGAGCGGTTCCGCAAACGGACTGACATTACTCGGGCATCCTGAATATGAGGCACGTGGATTCGCTGAGTTACGTGCGGGAGGCCCTGGAACGGCCTGGGATAAACCCAATATTTTTGAGAAGATCATATTCGCATGCAAGGATGACGGGACACCCGTTCCCTTCAGCCCGACTCGCGCGGAAGGTGCTGACCGGGTCTATGTCGTCCGTCCATTATTTGAAGGCAGCCACGCACAGACCTGTGGATGGGGCCCTCGGCACTATCCCAACCTGCTGGACAAGTCAGCCATCGCCTCTTTTATCAGCTGCACTTATGACAAGTATGCGGAAAAGACAAAGGGGTTCGGCGCATTCGAGGCCGTCTTCACGGACGAGCCCAGCCTGATGTCGGGATATGTGAACTGCCCGGTGCCCATGCCGTGGGCCTATCTGCCTTGGACTGAGGAGCTTCCGGAAAAATTTCGCCAGATGCACGGAAGAGAACTTTGGGAGGATATTCCTGTCCTGTTCTCCCGCGAAGAGCGGTTCGAGGAAGGAAAGTTACGTTTCTGGCAAACCGTCTCAGAGCTTTTAAACGAGGCGTTCTTTGACCAGATCGAGAAGTGGTGCGCCACTCACGGGCTCGCGTTCTCGGGACACTGCCTGCTCGAGGAGGGGCTCGCGATGCACACCCCTCTCTACGGGAATCTTATCCAGCAACTCAAGACCTTTGATTATCCAGGAGTGGACATGCTCACCGGAGACCCTGAGGCATATAAATTCTCAAACACCGACTTCGCTTTAGCGTCCAGGTATGTCGGAGGTGCCGCCAGGATGACCGGCAAGACTGAGCGTGTGATGGTGGAGATCTGTCCTATCCAGGGAGCTCGGGAGAGCGACTTCACCTTTGCCGAGGAGCGTGGTACCATGGACCTGATTTTCCGGGCGGGAATCAACCATATCAACTCCTATCTCTCAGCAGGACGACTTGGCGAAGACTTCCCGCATTATTCCGACATCTTCGGCCGGTGCGCTTATATGCTTAGAGGGGCTCGCTGGGTGGGCAGGATCGGAATGTTCTACCCGATAGAGACAGCTCAAGGGTTTTACTGTCCGGAAACGATTGGTGTGAACACCGGTGCGAGGCTTTCCGATGCGGAAACCATGGTTGAGGAGACTCTCAGGACTCTCAACCGCCAGATAGCCTCAAACGGACTTGACTGGACTTTCATTGATGCCGAATGGATCAGAGAAGCCACTCTCCAGGGAGGGGTTCTTTCAGCGAACGGTCTTTCAGTCGATGTGGTGGTGATGCCTGCGGTGCGGTGGCTGGATAATAAGACAAAAGAAAAGCTCAAGGCTTTCGAAAAGGCTGGAGGCAAGCTGCTTTGGGTCAATGCCAAACCAGAAGGTGAAGTCGCTCCGCTGTGCGAAGATCCTGCCGGCACGCTCAGTTCCAAGGTTAACTATGGTCTCGGCATCAAAGCTGACCACCCCGAGTCTCTGTTCACAAGCATTTACGATAAAGACGGGAAGCGGATGTGGTACCTGATCAATTCCTCACCGACGGAAAGCAAGGTGAAAATAAAGCCAGGGGTGCCTGTCCAGATCTGGCACACCTTCACGGGTGAGGTCAACAAGAAAACCTACTTCGTAATGCCCCCTTATTCCTCGGTGTTCGTGACGGAAATCACCCAGTCCTCAGGATCAGGCTTTTCAGGAAGATAGAGTCTTCCGTCTTGGTCAGGAGATATTTTGACCGGTGACATAGCCTCTCCGGTCCTGGGATTGTACCAAGTCAGCAAGTATAACTTATCTGGCTGAAGACCAGTTATTTCCCCAGTCGCCAGAGAATTCTTTGAATAAAAATACAGGACCCAAGTGTCCGGGGTTTTGGCGCAGACATAAGCCTCGGATGCCGCTTCAAATTCTTTGCTGTCCGAGAGGACCGGAACAAGATTCCACCAATCGAAAGACTCGAAAAACCGGCGGAGATAAATCATCTGGTTGGCGCTGGGATATTCAATGGATTCCGACCAGGGAGTCGCCTTGTCGGCGACGGTGATGGTCTCGATACCATCAAAAGAATCCTTGCCAATGTCGTATGTACTCTGGTACAGCCATATGTCAACGGCACCGTAACCATAGCCGAAGAAACCGGAGAGGAAGGATATCCATCCCTGAGCCCTGGAGCCGAAATCCTTGGTCCACAGACCGCAATAGCGACCCTCATAATTGACAGATGCCCGGGAAGTCTCCCAATAATCCTTAACCAGTTCGGGATCAACAGGTTTAGTCAGGGTTGGGCTCCATTGTACAGCCCACCAGTTATGCCCGGTCCGCTGAGCGACTTCCTCTGAAGCGAAAACCGAGGCTCCATTCCCGTCACGATCCTCCGCTCCAGAGCCTCGGCCAGTCACTGTGGTGTACCAAGCGTTCTCCTGATGGCCGGAAAGAGGATGATTGTAACAGTCGTATTTGTGGATATATTCAGCGACCTTTACCCAAGGATTATTCGTGAAATCATAAACCCGCTGGTCGCCTCTCTCATTGTAGAAATCGTTGTCAATCTCCTGAGCGAGGGTCCACAACACCGGGAAGGCGCCGAAACGGGCCACCCAATAGCGTGAAATTGTTTCCAAGGCGTGGTCATCTTCGGCAAGGGAAGCTCTCATCGCGGAAGCGAAAAAGAACTCGGCGTTGGCGTGGACCAGTCCAGCAGCGGCTATATGCTTGTAATACTCATCAGCGACCCTGAAGCCGGGAATGTCCTCGGCATCCACTTTGCCGTCAACCAGATTGAAAGGAGATCCAAGCGGTTCACTCTGATAGACAGTGAAGCCCTGCTCAACCCTCCTGTCAACAATATACTTGAAATGGGATTGGGCACCGGTATTCCCCGCATGGGGACCTGGAGCGTCGAGCTCCTCGGAGTACATCCCCCAATGGGTGTCGCCAAGATAGAAAAACGGGGTCCCATCGGCATAAGTCATGTGTTTCTTCCCAGGTTCGACCTGGACAAACCCATGCTGGTAGATCGGAAGGTCTCCATCGTACTTTCCACAAACAAAACCTCCTTTGAGACCGTCCAGTGACTGGTCTTGTGGGCAGGTTGTCTTCCATCTCCACCTACCTGCGACGGTCGGGGCGAAACGTACTACAAAAACAGTATCCCCATCCCAGAAAGCCGGACGGACCAAGGTCTCGCCACTCCTTGCTGAAGTGAAGGTCACATCCATAATAACATCTCCGGAACCTCCTGAGGAATAATCATTTGACGAGTTAAACCTCATCTCTGTCATCTCCCAGACGCGGGGATTTTCAGGCTTATTGGCAGAGTCCGATACGCAACCATGGAGGATAGAGATAATAAACACATAAGAGACCAACCACGCTAAGGTCGATCTCTTATATTCCGGGATGTTAAACAACATTTTGGCGATAATGGATTATTTTAAAAACTAGCCTCAGTCGGCTGGACGCCAAAGCGTCCACCCAGGATGAGTTTGGCCTTGAGAGTCACATTCTTTTCTTCCTCAGTAGCAGCGGAATCCACCATCTTCCTCAAAAGCGTGAATGACTTTTCAGCTATCTCGGCAAGCGGTTGGACCACATGTGGAATCACCGGCTTCTTGAGGTCATAGATGTCACTCTCATCAAAACATACGAATGAGAAATCTTTCGGGAGGTTCAATCCCAACACATTAAGGGCGTTGAAACTGTACATGGCCAATTTCTTGGTGGGAAGGATGAAAGCCTCGGTACCCCTCTTGAGGGCATCCTTGAATATCTCTATCACACCTTTCTTCGCGGCGTCAGCATCGTACTCTATCCTGTGGAGACGGATCTCATCCTCAAGACCAGCATCCTCCATCGCCATGGAATAGCCATGCTCCCTGTCAGTCAAGCTGGTCACACCAAGCTTGTAGGAAATCATCTCGATCTTTCCGAAACCCTGGTGGAACAGGTACTTTGTGGCCATAACGCCAGCATCCACATTATCCACAAGGACCCTTCCAAAGCTATCGCCAGGCAAATCCCTGTCAATCAGCACGGTAGGAATACCAACGCTGGTCGCCCTCTCAAGAGCTCGCTCGCCTCCAAGGCAGGGAGCGACAATCAAGCCTTCCACATTGTAACCAACCATGGTCTCAACCAGATGGGCTAGTTTCTCGGGACTCTCTTCTGAGGAAGCGAAGATGACAGTGTAGCCAGCGTTGTAGGCCAGATTTTCGATATTCCTGCAAATCTCAGCGAAGAAGGGATTAGCAAGGTCGGAAACGATCACAGCGATCGAATGAGAACGGCCGCTCCTTAGGGATGCGGCGGCATTGTTACGCCTGTAGCCAAGCCTTTTCGCGACATCAAGTACCCTAGCCGCAGTGTTGGGATTGACCGGGCAGTCAAGACGACCGTCCTTGCCCATCTTGGCGTTCATCACGAAAGACACGAGGGTAACTGACACACCGGCTTCCCGGGCGACATCTCTGATAGTGACTTTTTTCATTGTGTTATCTATTTGTTAGTTCGTTTTATATGATCAATATTATCCGTGAAGCATCACGATCAAACCGGCCATCACGTCAGTTTGATCAGAATGTTCAGAGAAGGACCGGAGGTATCTTTGAACGGGTCACCTACGGTGTCGCCAACCACAGTGGCGTGGTGATTCGGGGAATTCTTGCCGCCGAAGTGACCGTCCTCAACATATTTCTTCGCATTATCCCATGCACCACCTGAGTTGGCCAGGAATATCGCCAGAATGAAGCCGGCGCCAAGGCCACCGATGAGAAGGCCCATGACTCCTGCCTCTCCCAAGACCACACCAACCAGGATGGGGACTATGATGGCGGTGAGAGCGGGAGTGATCATCTCGTGCTGGGCTGCCTTAGTCGAGATCTCCACACAACGCTTATAATCAGGACGTTTCTTACCCTCAAGGATGCCTGCGATCTCACGGAACTGACGGCGGACCTCAACAACCATCTTCTCAGCCGCGCGCCCTACGGCGTTCATAGTCATTCCGCAGAACAAGAAAGCCATCATGGCACCCACGAAGACTCCCGCGAGAACACGTGGATTCATCAGGTTGACCTGATAATACTGGACCAGATCGGGAATTGTGGCTTGGGCCACTTGGACGACACGGTCGCCTATGTTCAAGGCTGTGGTCCCGACATGCTGGAGACCGATCTTTATCTCTTCAATGTAGGATGCCAGCAACGCGAGAGCGGTCAGAGCGGCGGATCCGATAGCGAATCCCTTTCCGGTGGCGGCGGTGGTGTTGCCGAGAGCATCCAGGGTGTCAGTGCGGTGACGGACCTCAGGATCAAGCTCACTCATCTGGGCGTTACCGCCAGCATTGTCGGCGATAGGTCCGTAAGCATCTGTGGCTAAGGTGATTCCCAAAGTGGAGAGCATACCCACAGCTGCAATGCTTATTCCGTAGAGACCGAAACTGATCAAGGAAGGATCGAACGAGAAACCGGTGGCGAAAAGATAGGAAAGGAGAATCGCCGCCACTATCGTCACGACCGGAATGCAGGTGGATATCATACCGAGACCAATACCCTGGATAATCACAGTCGCAGGACCGGTTTGGGAACTCTCGGCAAGCTTCTGGGTGGGCTTGTAGGAATGGGAAGTGTAATATTCAGTGGCCTTTCCGACGATGACACCGGCAAGCAGGCCGGAGATCACGGACAGGCTGAGCTGCCACCAATTAGAGAATCCAAGCAGGTAGAAAACGCCGAAAGTGACTACCGCTATCAAGACAGCGGAAAGATTCGTACCGACGCTCAGAGACTTGAGAAGTTGCTGAAGACCAGCGCCTTCCTTTGTGCGGACAGCGTATATTCCAATAATCGACAGGACAACTCCGATGGCCGCGATCATCATTGGGGCGAGGATTGCCTTCATCTGGCTCTCCACTCCCGCGGAGAAGAAAGCTGAGGCTCCAAGGGCCATCGTGGCGAGAATCGATCCGCAATATGACTCATAAAGATCAGCGCCCATTCCGGCGACGTCGCCCACGTTGTCACCGACGTTGTCAGCGATGGTCGCTGGATTGCGAGGATCGTCCTCAGGGATGTCCTGCTCAACCTTTCCGACGATGTCAGCGCCCACATCAGCGGCCTTGGTGTAAATACCACCACCGACCCTGGCGAACAGAGCCTGGGTGGAAGCACCCATACCGAATGTGAGCATCGTGGTAGTGATCACAACCAGCTTCTGAGACACATCCGGATTGTCTATGCAGGCATTGAGGATTACCCACCAGATTGAGATGTCCAAAAGGCCGAGGCCAACCACCGTCAAGCCCATGACAGCTCCGGAACGGAAAGCGAGTTTGAGTCCCGCGTTTAGGGAACGACTGACTGAATTGGCAGTTCTGGCTGAAGCGTAAGTCGCTGTCCTCATGCCGATGAAGCCGGCAAGGGCCGAGAAGAAACCTCCCGTAAGGAAAGCGAACGGGACCCATCCATTCTGCACATGGAGCACATAGGCCATGAACGCAAACAGCAAAGCCAGGACAACGAACACGATCAAAACCACCTTGTACTGCTGTTTGAGATAAGCCATGGCGCCCTCTCGGACATATTGGGCTATCTCCTTCATGGTAGGCGTACCCTCACTCTCCTTCTTCATCTGATGGTAGAAAAACCATGCAAAGAACAACGCCAGCAGGGAGGCGGCTGGAACCAGATAGAACAAATTACTCATAAACCTAGGGTTTAACGATTTATTATCATTCCCGTATAAAAAGGTCCCCCCGGACCTTTCCCAAATGACAAATATAGAAAAAAATCTGATTAAAAATTTTATATGGCTTCAGAAGTGACGCTATCTTACCGGAAACTCGGTGATTCTCAGCGTTGTGCAGCCATAAGGAATAAGCTCGACAGTCTCCTCATCGCCAAGGTTCCTGCCTTGCTGGGTGAAGAATGGAATTTGTCCGGTGGAGCCTCTATATTCCTTCCAATCAAGCATTTCCCTTGCCTTGCACTTGATGGCAAGCGGAGCGTTCTCCACATTCCATGGATATAGGGACTTGTCGGTGGAAGGACGCTCGAGAACGAACCTCTCCTCCAGGTTTTTGGCGGATATGTCCTCCCTGGAGAGGCAATAGTTCCACTTGTCCGGAGTGGTCACTTCATAGTACCAATCCCCGTACCTGACTCTTTCCTCAGGCTTGAACTCCTTCTTAGTCCAATTCTCCCGAAGCTTGAGGGCATACACGAGGGGGCCTCTCTCAATCACAGCGGCACGGTCATACCATTGCCCACAACTGATGTTCATCGGGAGCTCGATGGTGATGATATCGCCTTTTGACCATTTCCTTCTCAAAGAGACCGTACCACCGGCGGCGAGGGTCTGGTCAACCTTCAGACCGTTTACCTTGACCTCCGGTTCAGAGCACCAGGCAGGAATCCTGAACTTAATCGGGAACCAAGCGCCCTTCACTTTCTTGTCCGGGAAATTGATGGTCAGTTTGACAGTTTCATCAAAGGGATAGAAAGTCTCTTCCTTTACCTCAACCTTAACTCCGTCAGCCACAATAGCTTCCACAGAAGATGGTGCGAATACGAGAGCGGCGAGACCGCCGTCGTCGGTGGCGTACCAGAGGTTCTGGGTGAATTTCGGCCAGCCTTGGTGCATGTTGGACGTGCAGCAGGGATACCCGTTCAAGACTCCGAACACCTGATCGGTGTCATCATGCGGAGTTGAGAAGTTACGCATGGTGTTACGAGAGCACTCGATCTGGTTGACCTGCTGGAAATACTGGCGAGCGGTAAAGTCATCCTTGATTTGGGCCGGGAGGGCGTTGTAAGCAACCCTTTCGAGGTAATCAGCCCAATGGGGGTCACCTGTGATTCGGAGCATCTCTTCCAAAGAGAACATCATCTCAATGGCGGTACAAAGTTCCGATCCACGGGTAGGGTCGCCATAGTTGATAAGCTCATCACCTGCCCAGAGGCCGGTAGGGAAACCAAGATAGTCATGAATGGTCTTCTCTCCCCTGCGCATAGCTTCCAGAAGCTTGGGATCCTTGCTTTGCTGGTAATATACTACAGGTTCCTTGAAGCCTTGGCCAAGATTGACGCAATGCATGCTGTTCTGGGTACGAAGCATCGTCCCGTCATAGAAGATCCCGCTCCAATTGGTGCTCTGCTTATGGATCAGCTCGCCAAGCTCAAGCAGATACTTCTCCCCGGTCAGGTTGTAGAGCCAAAGGACTATCTCGAGATTGTCTCCTCCCCTCTGGGCTCCCCAGAAGGTCCAGTTGTCGAGAGGGTACTGCGGAAGCATCTTCAACTGGTAGCGGAAGTACTTGTCCAAGAATGGAATAACCCTCTCGTCACGGGTGGCCATATAGTATTGCTTGATGATCTTCAAGGCGACCATTTTCGGCCACCAATCATGCGAGTTGTTCCTCTGGAGACCAGGTTCCGGACCTCTGTCGGTGTCCGGCCCGAAATACCCGTCCTCCTTTTGGGAACCAAGGATGGCCTCAACCCAGACCTGAGCCTTATCCTTCAAAGCCTGGTCATCAAGAATATACGCCAACGGAAGCAGGCCGTCAATCCAGTAAGGTCCTCTCTCCCAAGCGTCTCCGTCACCGCCCAGCCAGGCGTTACGTTTGCCGACAACACTTGAATACACCTCATCAAGATGGCCTGTGAGACCAGTCACTTGAGCTTGAAGCTGAAGTTTCAGCCACCCTTCGGGTTTGATGGACCCAAGAGGGAGCTCAAGGTAGCGGCTCTCCACCAGAGGTGCCCTGTTGGAGATATATTCCTGAGCGGAAGAAGACACGACAGCGAGCGTCCAGACGCACAAGAGGGTCAGTAACTTTCTCATCTCCAGTAGATTAAATTATTAATCAGCGAGCGGGACCCAAACTTTCATCTTGCCGGCTTCCCGGTTATCCCAAGCGTAATAAGGGATATAATTGAGAGTCTGGTCCCCGACATGGGCGGTGATAGCCATGATGCCGCGAAGCTTGTCAGTGTCAAATGCGGTGTCGAACCGGGCATCCTCGGAGATTCGCAGGTCGTCAAAACCTTCTTTATTGTCAACTTCCTCGATGCAATAAACTATCGGACCCCTCTGGACAGCCCTCATGCCCTCGTCTTCTTTGACTCTGGGATCAGCGGCGACAACCTCGACGGGCATATCCATATTCAAATCGATAAAGTCGCCATCTTTCCATTTGCGGTCAATTACGGCATAACCTTTCTCAACCGGGACCTCGACAGCATCATCATTGACAGCGATAGTGTAATTCTTGCACCAGTCGGGAATACGGAGACGGATCTGGGTCTTGACGGATCCTTTAAGCCCGACCTCAAGTCTCATGTAGCCTTGCCAAGGATATTCCGTCTTCTGGGTCAGGGTTACGGTTTTCTTACCGACCTTGACATCGGCTGTGTTGCCAATAAAGAGATTGACCCAAATAGCGTTATCTGACACGCCGTAGATGTAATTGCCGATGGAAGGCAGGAAGCGGCAGATCTGGCTGGGGCAGCAAGCGCAGCCATACCACTCTTGGCGATGGTGATTGCCAAGGGACTCCAAAGGATTGACATAGAAGAACTTGTCTCCGGCGAGGGATATTCCCGCAAGGGCACCGTTGTACATCGAGCGCTCAAGGACATCGACATACTTGCTGTCACCGGTGAATTGGTTCATCCTCCAGTTCCAGAGAACCATACCCACCGAAGCGCAGGTCTCGCAATAGGCGGTCAGGTTCGGAAGTGAGTAGTCGTTGGAGAAGCCCTCATTGGAAGAACTCTGCCCAATACCTCCTGTTATGTACATATTCCTCAAAACGACATCGTCCCAGAGGAGGTTCAGAGCGCCGATATAACCTTGGTCTCCAGTATAAGAGGCCACATCGGACATTCCGCAGTAGAGATACATGGACCGGACGGCGTGGCCGGAAATCTCTTTCATTTCCCGGACCGGAACCTCATCCTGATAATACTGTGGCTGCCAAGGCCTGTCGATGTATTTGCCGTAAGAACCATAACCATGGCCGCGCTGGTCGAGGAGCCAGTCGGCAAACTCCAGATACTTCTTCTCTCCCGTAGTCTGGTAGAGCTTGACGAGAGCGAGCTCTATCTCCTCATGGCCAGGCACCCAATGGCGCTTTCCAGGACCGAACACGGTCATCATGTGGTCAGCCATCCTGATGCAGACATCCAGGAGCTTACGCTTGCCGGTGACGTTGTAGTAGGCAACTCCAGCCTCAATCATATGGCCGGCGCAGTACATTTCGTGCTTGTCCATGTTGTCCCAGCGATCGTCAAGGTTGGTCAGAGTGTAGAAAGTGTTGATGTAGCCGTCTTCCTGCTGGGCGGCAGCGAACTTGTCTATCCACTCATCACACTTGGCCTCAAGGACAGGATCGGGATTATTTTGGAGAGAATAGGCCATCCCTTCAAGGGCTTTATAGACATCAGAGTCGTCAAAGAATATTCCCGAATGCTCACCTTCCCCCTTCGCGGCATTCTCAAAGTTGCGGATTCGCCCTGTCTGGTTCTCAATCTGGTCGATACAGACGTTGAGAGTCACGTCTTTATGGCTCTGAAGCCTTGGGGTCCAGAAGACATCATTAATTTTCACTTCGGAGAATTTCACTGGAGTGATCATCTTCATCGTAGCCCCTTTCTTCTCCCCGCCACAAGATACCAGAGTGAGGGTTGACAGCAGGGCCAGCGCCATGCGAAATACTATCCTTCTCATGATTGGTTATGTTTTTTTGCAATTTACGCAGAAAACCACAAAAAACAATTCCGGGTTGGAAGAAAAATCTTCCAACCCGGAATCAAAATCCGAAGAGTCAATTACTCAGCCTTAGGCTCCTCAGCGGCGGGTGCTTCAGCGGCCGGGGCGGCCTCCGCCTTCTTGGAACGGCTACGGCGAGTGGACTTCTTAGCCACCTTCTTCTCAGAAGCAAGGGCTGCCTCGTTGAAGTCGACAAGCTCGATCAAAGCCATGTCGGCACCGTCACCGAGACGGAAACCAGTGTGAAGGACACGGGTGTATCCGCCCGGACGATCGGCGATCTTCGGGGCGATCACGCCAAACAACTCCTTGACAGCCTCCTTGTTCTTAAGGTAGCTGAACACCATACGGCGGGAGTGGGTGGTGTCCTCCTTGGACTTGGTGATAAGCGGCTCGACATATATCTTCAGGGCCTTGGCCTTGGCAACGGTGGTCTGGATCCTCTTATGCATGATAAGAGAGGTAGCCATGTTCGCCAGCATAGCCTTGCGATGGCCGCTCTTGCGACCAAGGTGATTTATTGCTTTATTGTGCCTCATTTCTAAACAACAGTCTTTTTCTTGGGTTCGATATTATATTTTCTGACATCCATGCCGAACTGGAGCTTCATCTTCTCGACCAAAATGTCAATCTCGTTGAGGGACTTCTTACCGAAGTTCCTGAACTTCATGAGTTCGTTCCTGGAATAGGAGACGAGGTCCGCGAATGTGTCGATCTCAGCGGCTTTCAAGCAGTTGTACGCCCTCACAGACAGACCCATGTCAGAAAGCTTGGTGAGGAGGAGATGCCTCATCCTGAGGCTTTCCTCGTCAAGTTCCTTGGAGTCCGGCTCCACATTGCTCTCGATGGTGATCTTCTTGTCATCAGTGAAGAGCTTGAAGTGGTAGATGAGAATGTTGGCGGCCTCTTGAAGAGCCTGGTTGGGAGAAATCGAGCCATCCGTGATGATTTCGAGATTAAGCTTCTCGTAGTCGGTCTTCTGCTCGACACGCCAGTTCTCAACTGTCCAATTGACCTTCCTGATGGGGGTATAGACAGCGTCAACCGGAATTGTTCCGATCGGAGTGTTCTCATCCCTCATCTCCTCGGCGGGCACGAAGCCACGACCCTTGGTGATGGTCAAAGACATCTCGATGGTAACTGACGGCTCGAGAGAGCAGATGTGCTGCTCGGGATTCAACACCTTGAAAGAAGACAATCCTTTTGAGATATCCTCAGCCGTGAACTCATTCTTGCCAGTGACGACAATGTTCGCGACCTCGGTGTCGACGGACTCGACCATCCTCTTGAATCTGACCTGCTTGAGGTTGAGGATGATGTCCTGCATCCCCTCGATCACGCCTGTGATCGTCGCGAACTCTTGGTCCACGCCGGAGATCTTGATCTGACTGATAGCGAAGCCTTCGAGGGAAGCAAGGAGGATGCGCCTCAAGGCGTTACCGATGGTCTGACCGTAGCCAGGCTCCAAAGGCCTGAACTCGAAACGGCCGACGGTGTCGGTTCCTTCAAGCATTATCACCTTGTCAGGTTTCTGAAATGCCAAGATTGCCATGTTACTTCTTTTTGGGTGTTAAATGTTACTTGGAGTACAGGTCAACAATGAGCTGCTCGTTGATGTTTTCAGGGATGTCAGTCCTGGCGGGCACATTCAGGAACTTGCCTGAGAGAGCCTTGGAGTCGAACTCGATCCATGAATATTTAGGGGCGGAAGCGACGCTCTTCTGGATAACCTCCAGGCTCTTGGAACGCTCCCTGACAGCAACGACGTCACCAGGCTTCACCTGAGAGGAAGGGATATTGCAAACCTCTCCGTTGAGGGTGATGTGGGCATGGCTCACAAGCTGCCTTGCGGCGGCCCTTGAGGGAGCTATTCCCATCCTATAGACCACGTTGTCAATTCTGGACTCAAGGAGGAAGAGGAGGTTCTCACCCCTCTGACCGCTCATGCGGGTAGCCTTGAGGTAGGTGTTGTGGAACTGACGCTCGAGAAGGCCATACATGTAGCGTACCTTCTGCTTCTCCTTGAGCTGAAGACCATACTCCTTCTGCTTTTTACGCTTGGAGGCGAGGCCATGCTGTCCCGGAGGATAGTTCCTTTTCTCAAAATTCTTGTCGCTTCCGAATATAGGCTCGCCGAACTTACGGGCGATCTTGGTGGTAGGACCAGTATATCTTGCCATAATAAATGCTGATTAATGTGATTAAACTTTACGGCGGCCCTTCGGTCTGCAACCATTGTGAGGCATAGGGGTCACGTCGATGATCTCGGTGACAACGATACCCGCGTTATTGATGGTCCTGATAGCGGACTCACGGCCTGCTCCGGGACCCTTAACATAGACTTTAACCTTGCGCAGGCCCGCATCGTAAGCGGTCTTGGAAGCATCCTCAGCAGCCATCTGGGCGGCGTAAGGAGTGTTCTTCTTAGACCCGCGGAAACCGCACTTGCCAGCTGAAGACCAGCTGATGACCTGTCCCTGGTTGTTGGTCAGGGAGACGATCACGTTGTTGAAGGTTGATGAAATATGGGCCTGGCCCGTAGCCTCAACCTTGACAACTCTCTTGGATGTTGTTGTTTTCTTTGCCATAATTCATCAATTTTTACTTGGTCGCTTTCTTCTTGTTGGCGACGGTCTTCTTCTTACCCTTCCTCGTACGGGCGTTGTTCTTGGTCTTCTGTCCACGGACAGGGAGGCCGATACGATGGCGGATACCGCGATAGCAACCGATGTCCATCAGTCGCTTGATGTTCATCTGGACAGAGGAACGGAGCTCACCCTCGATCTTGTACTCCTCATTGATGAGGTTACGGATCAGAGCGACCTGGGCATCGTTCCACTCTCCGACCTTGGTGTCGTAATCGATACCGCACTTGTCGAGGATCTGCCTCGCGCTGCTGCGGCCGATACCGAAGATGTAGGTGAGACCTATCTCACCCCTTTTGTTGTTAGGTAAATCAACACCGGCTATTCTTGCCATAATTTATCTTAGACTTTATTTGTTTTACAAAAAGCTGTTATCCCTGGCGCATCTTGAACTTGGGGTTCTTCTTGCAGATGACATAGAGACGGCCTTTGCGTCTGACGATCTTGCAATCATCGCTGCGCTTCTTGATGGATGTTTTGACTTTCATATCGTGAGTTATTATTATTTGTACCTGAAAGATATTCTTCCCTTAGTCAAATCATAAGGTGAGATTTCAACCCGCACCTTGTCTCCGAGGAGGATGTGGATGAAATTCATTCTCATCTTCCCAGAGATGTTGCAAAGAAGGACGTGACCGTTCTCAAGCTCCACCTTGAACATCGCGTTGGGAAGAGTCTCGATAACTTTTCCGTCTTGTTCTATCGCTACTTGTTTGGACATTGAAAAAACACTTTAAAATTTCACTTATCAGTACTTTCTATATAATCGAAGGTGGACAGTTGCTCGGCTTTCCCGCGACGGACAACAACCGTCAGCTCGTAGTGAGCCGATTTCTTGTGGTCGGAAGTATGTACAGCCCAGCCGTTTCTGGCAAGGTAAACACCTCTTCCACCCGCATTGATCATTGGCTCAATACATATCACCAACCCCTCAGGAAGCATCGGCCCGTGGCCTTGACGTCCGAAATTCGGGACGCCAGGAGCCTCGTGCATCTTCTTTCCCAATCCGTGGCCTTCCAGCTCACGGACCACTGAGAAGCCGAATGACTCGACGTACGATTGCACCGCGTGTCCAATGTCGCCGGTCCTCGCCCCCGCCACCGCGGCCTCGATGCCCTTGTAGAGCGAAGCCTTGGTGACATCAAGAAGCTTTCTGGTGGCAGCGTCCACCTCCCCGACAGGGAAGGTGTACGCCGAATCACCATTGTAGCCCTTGTACAGCGTACCGATGTCAGCGCTGACGATGTCGCCCTCTTTGAGGACATAGTCTGACGGGAATCCGTGGACTACCACATCGTTGACAGACATGCAGGTGGCTGCGGGGAAGCCCTCGAAACCAAGGAAGCTGGGAATAGCGCCGTGATCGCGGATGAAAGTCTCGGCCACCTCATTCAACCTCGCGGTTGTCACACCAGGGGCGACCCACTTGCCGACTTCCGCCAACGTCTTCGAGACGATTATGGCATTCTCGCGCAACAGCTCGATCTCTTCTTCTGTCTTGGGCTTGACCATCTTAACCTTCAAATTACCTAAATTACATACCGGAACGTCCGGACAGACGACCGGTCTTCATGAGACCGTCATAATGACGCATCAGGAGGTAGCTCTCAACCTGCTGGAGAGTGTCGAGGACGACACCCACAAGGATCAAGAGGGATGTTCCTCCATAGAAGCTCGCGAATGAGTCGTTGATACCCGCGATCCTGGCGAAAGCCGGGAGGATCGCTATGATGGCGAGGAATATGGATCCGGGGAGAGTCACCTTTGACATGATGTCGTCAAGGTAGTTAACAGTGGCCTTTCCAGGCTTGACTCCGGGGATGAACCCGCCATTCTTCTTCATGTCCTCAGCCATCATGGTCGGATTGACTGTGACGGCGGTGTAGAAGTACGTGAAGATCACGACCATAAGACCGAATATAAGGTTATACCAGAATCCGGTGTAGTTACTCAGGCTGGCGGCGATACCTCTGGTCGCGTCGAAGCGGGCGAACAGCAGAGGGAACAGCATAAGAGCCTGGGCGAAGATGATAGGCATCACACCAGCGGCGTTGATCTTCAACGGAATATACTGGCGGACACCACCATACTGCCTGTTGCCGATGACCCTCTTCGCATACTGCACAGGAACTTTCCTGACAGCCTGGACGAGGGCGATAGTGGCGACAATGACAAGGAACCAGATGATCAGCTCGACGATGAGGGCGATAGGGCCACCACCGGCGGTAGTCGTGAGCTTGGTACCGACCTCGGCCACAAGGGCGTAAGGCAAGCGAGCCACGATACCGATCATAATGAGGAGGGAAATACCGTTACCGATACCTCTGTCAGTGATTCTCTCACCAAGCCACATGACGAACATCGAACCTGCCATCAAAATGATGGTGGCGACGAGGTTGTAGGCGAACCTGCTCCAGCCAAGCTGCGTCTCCGCGATGAAAGCGGAACCGGGGATCTGGCTGTGGATCGAAGCGATGTAAGCGGGACCCTGGATGCAGAGGATGAGGATGGTGAGGTACCTGGTGATCTGGTTCATCTTCCTACGGCCGCTCTCACCCTCCATCTGGAGTTTCCTGAAGTAGGGTACGAACATGCCGAGGAGCTGGATCACGATGGATGCGGAGATGTACGGCATCACACCCAGCGCGAAGACTGAGGCGTTACCGAAGGCTCCTCCTGAGAACATATTCAACAGACCGACGAGGCCCTGCTGGCTGGTGCTCTGAAGCTTGGCCAACATGGTCGTGTCGATACCCGGCAGCACGATGAAGCAACCCAGCCTGTAGATAAGGATGAGAAGGAAGGTGTAGCCGAGCCTCGTACGAAGCTCCTCGATCTTGAAGATGTTCTTTATTGTTTCAATAAACTTCTTCATCTTTCCTCAATTCTACTTGCCGATTACGATAGCCTTTCCTCCGGCAGCCTCAATCTTGGACTTGGCCGTGGCGCTGAAAGCGTCGGCAGTCACTGTGAGAGCGGAAGTGAGCTCACCGTTACCGAGAACCTTCACAAGCTCCTTGGAGTCAGCCAGTCCGGCGATCTTGATGTCGTCGAGACCGATCTCGGTCTTGCCAAGAACCTCGCTGAGAGCCTGAAGAGCGGCGACATTGACCGCTTTGTACTCAACACGGGTGTGGTTTGTGAATCCGAACTTAGGAAGACGCCTCTGGAGGGGCATCTGGCCACCCTCGAAGCCAATCTTGTGCTCGTATCCCACGGGTAGCGGTGCCGCCCTTTCCAGAGCCTTCACCACGACCGATACGTTTTTCACGATGGGTAGCGCCTTTCGCTGGTTTCAATTCTGATAGTTTCATCGCCTTTCCTCCTTATTCTACTTCTTCAACAACGACAAGGTGACGGATTTTGGCGAGCTGGCCTTCTGTCACCGGATTCTTTTCGACCTCGACAGTGTGGCCGATCCTACGGATTCCCAATGAGCGAAGGTTGTCCTTCTGCCTCTGTGTGCTCCCGTTCTTGCTTCTGACTTGTGTTATCTTAAGCTTTGCCATATCTGACGCCTCCTATCCGTTAAAAACTTTACTCATAGGAATACCACGGAGACCAGCCACGGTGTAAGCGTCCCTCATCTCGGTGAGAGCGGTAACAGTAGCCTTAACGAGGTTGTGAGGGTTGGATGAACCCTTGCTCTTCGCAAGAACGTTCTGGATACCAGCCGACTCAAAGACGGCACGCATAGCACCTCCAGCCTTGACACCGGTACCAGGAGCCGCGGGTTTCATGAAAACCTCAGCGCCACCGTACCTGGCGACCTGCTCGTGAGGGATGGTTGTGTTGATGACAGGGATCCTGACAAGATTCTTCTTGGCATCCTCGACACCCTTAGCGATGGCGGCGGTCACCTCATTGGCTTTTCCAAGACCATAACCAACAACGCCGTTCTCGTCACCCACCACCACGATAGCGGCGAAGCGGAAGTGACGACCACCCTTAGTGACTTTAGTCACTCTCTGGATGGCGACCAATCTGTCCTTAAGTTCAAGATCAGAGGTCTTTACTCTTTTAACATTTGTATTTGCCATAGTCTTTCTCAATTAGAAAATAAGTCCACCTTCACGGGCACCATCTGCCAAACTCTTGACACGGCCGTGATAGAGATATCCTCCGCGGTCGAAAGAGACCTTCTCGATCCCTCTCTCCTTGGCGCGCTCAGCGATAGCCTTGCCGACGATGGCGGCAGCCTCGATTCCGGTCTTGCCCTTGCACTCAGCGGCGAGAGCCTTATCGTTAGAGGCGGCGGCGGCGAGGGTCACACCCTTCTCGTCATCGATGACCTGGGCATAGATCTGCTTGTTGCTTCTGAAGACAACCAGCCTGGGCCTCTCAGCGGTTCCATTAACATGCTTGCGGATGCGGTAATGGATCCTTCTTCTTCTTTCAATTTTATTCAATGCCATATCTGTGTCCTCCTAAGATTATTTAGCGGCGGCTGTCTTACCGGCCTTGCGGCGGAGCTGCTCACCGACGAACTTGATACCCTTACCCTTATAAGGCTCAGGCTTACGGAGCGAACGGATCTTGGCCGCGACCTGACCGAGGAGCTGCTTGTCGTTGCTCTTGAGGATCAGGACAGGGTTCTCACCTTTCTTCACGGCAGGGACCTCAGCGGTCACCTCGGGAGCGAGCAAAAGCTGGATCTCATGTGAATAACCGAGCGAGAAGGTCAGAAGCTGACCCTGAGCCGCGACGCGGTAACCCACACCGACCAATTCCTGCTTCGTCTCGAAGCCCTTGGAGACGCCTTCCACCATGTTGTGGACGAGAGCGCGGTAAAGACCGTGCATCGAGCGGTGCCTCGGCTGATCCGTAGGGCGCTCGAACTTGATTTGATTGTCCTCAACGGTGACCTTGATGTCGGGATCGACCTTCTGGCTCAGCTCACCGAGGGGGCCTTTAACCTTCAAAACGTTGCCAGGGAGAACCTCAACGCTCACCTTGTCCGGAAGGCTTACAGGCAATTTACCAATTCTTGACATTATTCTTTCCTTTTAATATTAATAAACATAGCAGACGACCTCGCCGCCGACGCCAAGGGTCTTAGCCTCTTTGTCAGTGACGACTCCCTTCGAGGTGGAAAGGATGGCGATTCCCAGTCCATTGAGAACCCTAGGCATGTTCTCCACGTCAGCGTAAACACGCATTCCGGGGGTGGACACGCGCTGGATCTTCTTGATGGCAGCCATCTTGGTCTGGGGATGGTACTTCAAAGCGATCTTGATGGTGTTGTACGGGGTTCCCTCAACCACCTTGTAGCTGAGAATGTAACCCTTCTCGCAGAGGATCTTGGTGATGGCGACCTTCATCTTCGACGAAGGAATCTCCACGACCTTCTTCCCCGCCATGTAGGCGTTGCGGATCCTTGTGAGAAAATCTGCAATTGGATCAGTCATTTCTTTTTTGTTTTTTAGATCGACGTCTCAATAAGAGAGCGCCCGATATCCGATTGTTAATATTATAAATAAGTAGTGAACTATTCTCTACCAACTCGCCTTCTTGACCCCGGGGATGAGGCCGTTGCTGGCCATCTCGCGGAACTGGATCCTGCTGAGACCGAATTTCCTCATGTATCCTTTCGGACGACCGGTGAGGGAGCAACGGTTGTGCAGACGGATAGGAGAGGAGTTCTTAGGGAGCTTATCGAGAGCTGCCCAGTCTCCAGCCTCCTTGAGCGCCTTGCGCTTCTCGGCATATTTGGCTACCATCTTCGCGCGCTTGACTTCGCGGGCTTTCATTGATTCCTTTGCCATATTCCTTAATTGTTATGTTTCTTGAAAGGAAGACCGAAGGCGGCGAGAAGGGCGTGAGCCTCCTCATCTGACTTGGCCGTGGTGACGAAAGTTATCTCCATACCATGG
>OMQO01000128.1 GCA_900313275.1 uncultured Bacteroidales bacterium | reverse complement strand
AAAGGCTCCTTCGCCGCTAAGGCCGCGAGGGTGGATGTATTTAAGAATAATTGCGAGATATTCAGGGAAGGAGGCTACGTGACATCCTCCGGGAAGACTGTCACACTCGATCCGTGTCCGATGCTCGAGGGTACGGTGGTGTATGACTCCCCCATTCCCCTGCCGGAGGCGGGACAAGTTGACTCTCCTCTGCTGACGGGGGTGGCGAACACCGGCTGCCTTGAACTGGGACGCGACCTGCAGCTGAAGGGGTACAACCCCGTCATACTGAACCTGGCCGACGCGTACGTCGCCTGCGGATGGTACGAGCGGGGGTCCAACGCCCAGGAGGAGAGCCTCTGCCGCCAAACAACCCTCTCGCAGTCGCTGTACCAGTTCTACGACAGTAAAAAGGCGGAAATCAGCGGGGTGCCCTTCAGACGGAAGGGATATCCCATGGACATGAGACACGGGGCCATCTACTCTTCCCGCGTCACCGTGTTCAGGAAAGGATCCAGGGACGGGTTCGCCCTGATGGACGAGCCATACGAGACGGCCTTCATCTCCTGTGCCGCCCTGGACTTCAACGAGAAGCACGGGAAAAACCTAGAATACAGGTCCTTCGACGGCGGCTTCACCCCGGAGGGAAAGGAGATAATGCTCTCAAAGATACGGACGATATACGCCGCCGCACTAACCGCCGGCCACGACTCCCTGGTGCTCGGGGCCTTCGGATGCGGCGCATTCAGGCTGAGGCCGGACCTTGTGACAAAGATGTTCCGTGACGTTCTGTTCGAGCCTGAGTTCAAGGGACGCTTCAGGGCCGTGGTGTTCGCGATCCTCGAAAAGCCCGGCGCCGAGTCCGGGACGCACGGAAAGTTCGCCCCATTCTACGACATATTCGGGAAATACGGGACTCCGTCGGCGACGATCAAGGATCCTGAACCGGCAGCGGAACCTCTCGATATCTCTGAATACAAGATTGGCCAGACCGTCGCTCACGAGAAGTTCGGCAAGGGGACAGTCACCGGGGTCCAGCCGGAAAAGGGCAGGATCGCTGTTGATTTCATCGTCTACGGGCCAAAGATATTATCCGCAGCGAAGGCAAACTTGACAATAGTGGATAAAGAATGAGAAAACCTGAAACTGCTTCTCGTCGAGAGGGGCATCCCCCCGTTCAAGGGCATGTGGGCCTTGCCTGCGTTCAAGGTCAAGGTTTCTCAAGACTAGAGATCCTGGACGATTGATTACCTTTCTCCAAAATCGGCATTATATCAGAAAGACAGGCTATTAATGAATAAGCGAAATATCATACTTACTGCGATAGCGGCCGCCGTTACCGCCTCGGGTATCGGATTCATCGTGTCACATACTAGAAAGAAGTCTTCTGAGCCAGTCGTGGAAAAGGTTACTCTGGATCAGCGTGCGGATGAGGCGCTGGCATATGCCCAAAAGCATCATCTGAACACGGATTACGTCCTGCTGCTTGATTATTCCATTCCTTCCGGCACACCGCGGCTGTTCGTGTGGTGCCACGACAAACACCAGGTCGTGGCCAGGACATACGCGATGCACGGCATAGGCGGAGGGAGCACCGCGGAGCTACCGGTATTCAGCAACAAGGCGGGTAGCAAATGCTCCTCATTGGGCAAATTCAAGGTGTTGACGTCACACGGGGCCAAACTGAGACGAAGTTACCGCCTGAAAGGATTGGAGCGAAGCAACAGCAACGCCTACAAAAGAGGGATAATGATACACCGCTCAAAATGGGTGGACACGTGGTGCTCGAAAAAGTACATTCCCTTGCACGAGCCGAGCTGCCAGGGATGCGTGACCGTTTCCTCGAAAGGCATGGCTTACCTTGAGAGACTGATCAAGTCTGAGTCAACACCACTCTTGCTGTGGAGTTATTGTTAAAAGGAAGTCGTTATGGATCAAGAGACCAGGAAAGAGATCGCCCGTCTGGAGGCGAGAATAAGGGAACTTGAGACGAGGCTGGCGATATCGTCGATGCCTGAGGAGGTCTCGGCTCTGATCGAGGACCTCCAGTTGGTTCCGGACACCAAAGAGGATGACAAGGTTACCCTGGAGATGATGGAGGAGTTCATCAAGGACATGGGTTACCAGACCAGAATCCGTCCGGAGTATAACTCCATCATATTCACCGATATGTTCCAGGACTATGAGCTGGACATCCTGGAGGACGGTCCCATCATCCAATTGAGTCTCTACGTGGATGTCAATCCTGACGCTGACCTGAACATGATCAGTCTGATCATATCAACTCGGGACCTCAGCGTTGACGTCAGGCTCGACCAGGAGAAGGAGATGATAGTGTTTAGTCTCCAGTCCATCAGGCTGAAGCCGGACACATACAGGGACAGCATAAGGTTCTTCATCCGCCTCCTGGAAGACTCCGACAGAAGACTGCAATCACTCTACGCCGGCTCCTATACTGTGAGAAAGGAGAGCGTCGGCAAGGTGGTACATTCATAACAATCAAACATGAAAATGAGACATTTAGCATCACATCTTGTGGTTCTTGCCCTGCTGCTCCCGATGATACAGGGATGCCATCGAAACGGGGGAAAAAGAACAGTGGAGACCGGTATCCCAAACGATCCGGTCAGCATCCGTAAGCCGGAGCTCACATCATCGGAACACTTCTCAGTTGTCGGCGAGGAAGATGGGGACGGCTACGGCAACACACCCGATGGGCTGACACTGTTCATCCCGCCGGAGGAACTGTCCCGTTATGACATCGCCAAAACGGTCAAGGACAATTACAATTATGTCTTGATAAGGGACATGATCGTAAATGACTTCGAGTGGATGAGACGCGAGATGATAGACTTGGGGATGGAACTCGAGAACCCCGATGAGGGCATCGACACCATCGGCGTGGCCAGCAAGCATATGATCGTCATTCCGGATGAGAGGCTCAATGAGGCCATCTCAGCCCCTAGACTCAGGACCCTCGCCAAAGAGGTTCTTCAAATGTATAATGACTTCGACGGGAGGGAAGACAGTGACGGGGTCCTATTTGTCAAAACAAAGGAGTGGGAATCGTTCATCGACAATATGGCCCCGATATCAAGTCCGGAGACCCTTGAAAAATTCGAAGACAGTTTCTGGACCTGGTACGATAAGAAGATCCATGTTCCGGAGATTGACAGTCTGATGACCAGGAGATTCGAGGGGGGGATTTATCCTGAGATGTCCGATGAAGAGTCGTCCCGTTTCCTGGATCTGGTCAAATCCGAAAAGGACATCGACCGCAGGACCATATTGGCGATTGAGCTCGCACCATACGTCCCTTCAGAGGCGGTACTCCTGTTGGGAGAGATCCTGGAATCGGGCATCTACACCAAGTATATCCTTGAGGCGTATCTGAACTGGATGGCGATGGCCCAGGAACAGTATTTCGGTTCCAGCTCGATGTCTTTAATTCCGAATAACCTGTACAACCAGGTACGCACGAGGTGTGTCGAGACTATCCTAAGGCATTATATCCAGTCTGGAGAGGAGTTCGATCTCTGCCTGATCGACAACCTGATAGGATGTGGAGTCCTCGCTCGTTTTGGATGGATAATGGGGAATGGCGCCACCGCCGCCCTGTATAATCTCAGGGAAAGGGCATTCCTGCCTCCCCAGATCCTGGGTTACGATTATCTAAAGGAAGAATCGGACACTGAACAGAATTAGGTTAACACTGGGCAACAACATTTATTCGTAAGTAGACAACAGCGGTACTATCTACTTGTTTGGCCCATTTCTTTTGTTATTCAAATTAAAATACCTGAAATAATTTGGAATAATTGAAAAAAGGGTTAACTTTGCAATCCCAAACGAGGGCTTAGCTCAGTTGGTTTAGAGCGCTTGCTTGACAGACAAGCTCTGAACCTTTTTTTATGCCCAAATTTTCCTTCCAACTAATTCAAAATCAACAAATTGCAAAAACAGTCCCCTTAAGGGGGAAAAATCCGATTAAAGGATTTTCAATTTATTTGTTGTTTTTACCAGCATCAAAGAGCATATATATAAACGGACGAAACAATAAAAGTCCGTAAACTAAATTAATATCCCTTTAGAACGATATATTTTCCTTTCGAAACGGATTTTTTATAAAATATAACAATTTATTTTGCTATAAAATAAAATATTCGTACTTTCGTCTTAAGAAAGAATAACTAAGAAATGGAAAGCATATCGTATAATCTGAAGCTCGACAAACACCCGGTATTCCCGACATTCACCAGCTCGCTGACAATCGAGACAACTGCCCCTGAAGAGAAGTGGATGAGCGCTGACGATGTGGTAAGGACTCTCACGCTCGAGGGGGTCATCGTAAGCAAACAGACACTCTTCAACAAAGAGAGAGCCGGATTACTCACCACCAAACGGCAAAGCCCCAGGAAAGTTTTCTTCAACATGTATGAGGTGCGGCTACTCTTCAACATTGAAGGATGGAATAAATCCAAACAAAAAACACAATGAGAGAAAAAATAGGAGAGGTGACCCTGCACCTAACAATAAACAACCAGCCGCTGAAAAGCGGCAAACACACGATCTGCCTTAGAGTACAACATAAAAACACGAACAGGTACTACTCAACGCACTGCGAGATGTCTAAGGAAGAGTGGACACTCTTCGAGAAATCTCCAGACTCAGACCATCCGGCCATGACCACGTACCGGACTTTCCTTAACGCGATAAAGTCCCTGGTCAGGGACGACGCCTTCTCGTTCGCCAACCTCTCCCAGGCGACGAACAGAAGTCGGGGGAACCACATACAGGAGATCCTCCTTGAACACACCCTGCAGTTGAGAAGAGATGGGAAACACAACACGGCGGACATGTACAACAACCTGTATGTCTGCGTGAATGAATTCCTGAAAGGCAAGCCGACACCGATAACAAGCTTCGGCCCGGACACATGCAGGAGCTTCGTGCGGTGGCTCACGGACAAAAGGCACAACAATCCCACGACGGTCGCGATAAAGATGAGAAACCTGACCGCAGTCATGAACAGGGCGGTCGAGGCGAAAATGATAACCAGAAACCCCATGAACGGAATCCGCAAGCCCCAGCCGCGTCGCCGAGACCTCTCCATCTCACCTGAATCCTTAAAGAAAATCCTCTTCGCCGGGCCATCCGATCTACCGGAGGACACTTATTTCTGGCTCCTCCACTGGAGGGCGCTATACTACGGGAACGGGATGAACGCCCGGGATCTTCTCCGGATCAAACGCTCAGACGTACGTAACGGAGAGATTGTTTTCACAAGACACAAGACGGAGGAATCCTCCGGAAAAATAGTTCACGTCGCTCTCATCCCCCAGCTTTACGAGTCTCTCGAACCGATCGCAAAGGGCAAGAGACTGCTTCTTCCGTATCTGGAAGGAATAAAGGAGAACTCGATGGAGGAACATGCGAGAATACGGCAGGTAGTAAAAAACATAAACATGCACATGAGAGCGGTGTCGGCAATCCTGCGGATCCCGGAAAAGGTCACCACCTATACCGCCAGGCACTGCTTCGCCACCGTACTGCAACAGAAAAATGTCTCAATAGAGTTCATATCCAACGCCCTGGGGCACTCAAGTATAAAAACCACCCAAAACTACCTTGACGGATACACAAACGAGCAGAGAGCCAAAACCGCCATGCTCCTGACACAACAATGACCAATGGGCACATTTTCATCCGCAAACAAGTATTCATCATTGACATCAGGTCCCCAAAAGTGTCAACCATTCTCAGGGAAGGTCACATATAGCGATATTTTGAACAGAAAATAATGTAATAACTGATTTTCTATACCAGAATTTACTATATTTGCGTCATGAAGGATGTTCTGGACATATTAGGCAACATACCGGTCACCAAGGAGACCATCTCATCACTGTATCCCGATGTCGCCAGCTCAAACCAAAAGGTATCCTCTTTGGAGCATAGCGGCAAGCTATTGCGCCTGAAGCGCGGATTATACATAGTCAACCCTGAGTGGAGTGGCAAGCGTGTCAGCAATGAACTTGTCGCCAACCACTTGTACTCCCCTTCCTATGTATCCATGCATACGGCACTTCGATGGTATGGTCTCATCCCGGAACGCGTGCACATGGTACAAAGCATGACAATCAAGCATTCGCGCGTGTTCGAGAACGCTCTTGGCAGGTTCTCATATACCGGTGTCGGTAGGGACTACTTCCCTATCGGACTCCGGCAAGGTGAGACAGAGGGGGCGACCTTCATCATCGCGACCCCGGAGAAGGCTTTATGCGA
>OMQO01000196.1 GCA_900313275.1 uncultured Bacteroidales bacterium | reverse complement strand
GTTCCGCTGGTTTTATCTCCCCAAGCCGCAAGTTCCTCACCCTTGAACGCCGGCACACATGCGGAGTTCCAGAAAAACGAAGGAATGAGCAGGATGTGATTCTCGTCACAAAGGGAGGCAAGTCTCTCAAGATCAGCCATGTACTCATCCCTATAATCCGTGTACCAGTTCATCTGGGTAGCGTAATATGGTCCACAGCTGAACCTGACAACCGGGACTTCCTGCCTGGCAAGGACCTTGACGGTCTCCTCCATCTCAGTGGTGCGCATGCTGTCTTTCTCGAAGCATTGGAGGAACAGGTTGTAGCAATTCACTCCGCTGATGTATAGCGGCTTCCCGGCAAGGGTCAAGAGGCGTTGACCTGTTCCCGAAGCATGGAAACCCAACTCCCCGGAATAAGACTCGTCCCAATAGTGGTCAAGCGGGTTGTTCTCAACAGGACCCGCACATGAAGCCGATATTAAGAACAAAACGGCTAGAGACACCAAAGACTTTTTACCCATATAACAAATATGATAATATTTGCCCGAAAGACCAAAAAAGAGTAAATTCACACCACATAATACGCCATATGAGAACAACATACATCATGGCCCTGCTCGGGGCCTTCTTTATAGCTGGGGCAAACGCCTGCCTGGCTCAGAGTGTCTCTCTGAACGGAGAATGGTCTCTTGACTATTGGGAACAACCACGAAAGCCGGTGATGTCACCGGATGAACTCGGCAGAGTAAGAATCGAGACGGTGAAAGCTAGCGTCCCGGGAAACGTCGAGCTGGATCTCCTCGCCGCAGGAAAGGTCGAGAATCCCGAAACAGGATCCAATGTCTATCTTCTCAGGAGATTCGAAGGGTACCAGTGGCGGTACAGCCGCACTTTCCTGACACCGGCACATAATCCGGAAGATGATGTTATTCTGCGCTTCGGAGGAATCGATTGCCTCGCAGAGATATTCCTGAACGGGAAGCACATCGGAAGTGCGGCTAACATGCTGATTGAACATGAGTTCGATGTGACTGAGGCCTTGGCCGGTCAAGGTGCGGAAAACTTTTTGGAAGTGTACATACGGTCATCTGTCATCGAAGGCCGGATCCCCATTCCTCCAGCCTTCAGCTATAATTTCGCTCAGACGGAATCAGTGTATATCCGGAGAGCACCACACACTTACGGCTGGGACATCATGCCGAGACTGGTTAGCGCGGGCCTTTGGAGAGATGTCTCTATCGAGGTCAGGCCTCCGGTCCATATCGTGGACACCCACTGGATGACCTACGGAATTGACCTTCAAGGCAAGAAGGCGGCCCTGTATCTAGACTACACTCTTGACCTTCCTGTCAAGTACCAGGAAGGAGTCATGACCGCGGAAGTGACTGTCAGCAAAGACGGTAAAGACGCCGCAAAGCTTTCCTCGAAGATATACTCCCATGCGATCAGAGTGGCTCTGAATATGGAGGATGTGGAGTTCTGGTGGCCGAGAGGATACGGAGACCCGGCCCTTTACGACGCCACATTGAGAATCGTGGACTCTGATGGGAATGTGGTGGATTCCCGAACCGAGCGGATCGGTATCCGGACCGTAAGCCTTGACATGACTCCCACAACCACAAAAGAGAATCCGGGAAGATTCAGGTTCTATGTGAATGGCGAGCCGATTTATATTCATGGAAGCAACTGGACACCGATGGACGCCTTCCATAGCAGGGATCCTGGGCACCTTGAGAAAGCGTTCGGAATAGCGTTGGATCTCAACTGCAACATGTTACGTTGCTGGGGAGGGAATGTGTACGAGGATCACGCCTTCTTCGACTTGTGCGACGAAAACGGCATAATGGTCTGGCAGGACTTCGCGATGGGATGCACCTTCTACCCGCAGGATCCGGAATTCCAGAAATCAATAGCCGATGAAGTACGCTCGGTGGTCACAAAGCTCCGCGACCACCCCTCCATCGCCCTCTGGTCCGGCAATAATGAGGATGACGATGCCTTAGCGGCATGGTCCCTTGCCAACTTCGGACTGAATCCCAACAAGGACGAAGTCTCAAGGAGAACCATTCCTTCAGTCCTCTATGAGCTCGACCCTACCAGGCCATACCTTCCTTCTTCCCCTTATTGGAGTGAGGAAGCGATTAAAGGCAAAGGCGTCGCAAGCATCCCTGAGCAGCATCTCTGGGGGCCTCGCGGCTACTACAAGGATCCTTTCTACACTGAGGCTGACGCCATCTTCGTCAGTGAGATAGGTTACCATGGTATGCCTGCCCGAGAGAGCCTCGAGCGGATGTTCCCGAAAGAAAGCGTATATCCATGGGAGGATGTGAAAGAGAGACGATGGAAAGACGACTGGCTGACCAAGAGCGTCAGAATATTCAAGGAGCAGGGGTACACACCAAAGCGGAACAACTTGATGATCAATCAGGTACAGCTTCTTTTCGGAGAAGTGCCGCAAGATCTGGATGACTTTATCTTCGCTTCGCAGAGCGTCCAAGCCGAAGCGATGAAGTATTTCATTGAGATGTTCAGGGGCCGTAAGTTCGATCCATGCTCAGGCATGCTTTGGTGGAACATCAGGGATGGATGGCCGCTTATCTCAGATGCTATCGTGGATTGGTACAATACACCAAAATTGGCATATTACTTCATCAGGAACGCCCAGAAAGACGTTTGTGCCTTCGTTAACGATCCAGTTGAGGGGTTTTATCATCTAATCGTTGCCAACGACACAATGGATGATGCGGAAGGAGAGATAACGGTAAGCGATGTCAAGACCGGGAAGAAGGTGTTCAAAGGAAAATACTCTGTCAAAGCCAACGGTAAGACCTTGGTCGCGAGAATCCCGTTCATGGAAGGCCAGGGCATCCTTAAGATCTCTTACACTGGGAAGAATGGAGAAATGAACGAAAATCACTACCTTTATGGCAAGGCTCCTTTTAGCCTGAAAGAATACCGTTCATTGCTTGAAAAGGCGGGAATGTTCGATGTTGTGTCTAAAAGAAAAAGATAATCAAATGGAAAACAGCTATCTAGTAGGAGTTGACATCGGAGGAACGAAATGCGCCATCACGGTTGGTGAGCTCAGTCGAACCACGGTTGGTGAGCTCAGTCGAACCACGGTTGGTGAGCCGCGTCGAACCATAGAGATCAAAGACAAGCAGGCCTTCCCTACGACGGATGTCAATCAGACCATCCAAAACATCAAGGACACGATCCGGCTTGTCCTCGGAAGGAATGACATTCCCGAAGAGGCGATCGAGGCGATCGGAATCAGCTGCGGAGGCCCTCTGGACAGCCGCGCGGGGGTTATCATGTCTCCACCGAATCTTCCAGGATGGGACAATATTCCGATAGTGGACATCCTTTCGGAAGAGTTCCACGCCAAGGCCGCCGTACATAACGACGCCAACGCCTGCGCCCTGGCCGAATGGCAGTTCGGAGCCGGCCAAGGCACCAGAAACATGGTGTTCATGACCTTCGGCACAGGACTAGGCGCCGGATTGATTATCGATGGGAAACTCTATGCCGGAACCAATGACAACGCCGGAGAATTGGGCCATATCAGGCTGGAGAACTTCGGCCCCGTGGGATACGGCAAAGCTGGCTCATTCGAGGGGTTCTGCAGCGGAAGCGGCATCGAACAACTCGCCAGGGATCTTGCCAAGGAAGAGTTGCAAATGGGACGGGCAGTGACTTGGTGCCCAGGCGGTGATCTTTCCGGAATAACCGCGAAAAAGGTCGCCGAGGCATTGCGGGAGGGAGATTCTCTGGCAAAAAAGGTATATGAAATATCCGCCAGGCACCTCGGGGTAGGACTTTCTATAGTTATAGACATCCTCAACCCGGAAATGATTGTGATAGGAAGTATATATGCCCGTAACGAGGATGTATTCAAACCTTTGATGGAGGAAGTGATCCGGCAGGAAGCCCTGCCGCTAGCCAGCAAGGTATGCCGGATTGTTCCCGCAGCCCTTGGGGAGACTATGACGCCCTGTCAATAACCGCTGACATTCAATAATTTCCAAAGAATATGACCGAGTCAATCATAAGAGACAGCCTGACCATGGCACGTGAAGAGCTTGAAAGGTTTCTTGCCGATCCACACACTGTCCCTTCAATAGGAAAAGCGGCGGAAATCATGTCTGAATGCCTGTCCGCCGGAGGAAAGATCATGAGCTGCGGCAACGGAGGCTCGCTCTGCGACGCCACCCACTTCGCGGAGGAACTAACCGGGAGATTCCGAGATGACCGCAGGCCAATGCCTGCGATGGCAATCAATGACCCTGCTTACATCACGTGCGTCGGAAACGACTATTCTTTCGAGGAGATATTCTCCCGCTGGGTTGAGGCCTTCGGCAAAAGTGGTGATGTTCTTCTCGCTATCAGCACCAGCGGAACCTCAAAGAATATACTTAAGGCCGCTGAGGTCGCCCGGAGGCTCGGGATGAAGGTCGTCGCCTTGACATCAAAAAAAGGCAAGCCCCTTGCGGAACTTGCCGATGTGGTGGTTGCGGCGCCGGACGCGCCTCATTCGGACCGGATTCAAGAGATCCACATCAAGGTGATCCACATCCTCATAGAAGTTATAGAGTTTAAGATAGCTGATGTTGTTCAAACGATAACCTAAAAAAACAGAAATTTATTCATAAAGAAACAGAAAAACCTCCTTCCGTACCATTGTCAGGAAGGAGGTTTTAATATACTTTTGCGGATAATTAACACTTCGAAACTATGGAAACTTTATCAACACTTCTTCAGCAGGCCCGCTCACAGGGCATCGTGTTCATCGATCCACGTATCGATTACGCTTTTAAACTCATCTTCGGCACACCGGGCAACGAGGATTTGCTTTTACATCTAGTCCAAGCGATCCTGCCAGACAAAGGCATTGTCTCGGTTAGTCTTGAGCCGCAGGAGCAGATCCCGCTCAGACCAGAGGCTCGTCGCTCGGTGGTCGATGTGCGCTGCGGTACGGACGATGGCAGTGAGCTTATCATCGAGATGCAGGTCAGAAGCCAGGATGACTTTACGGACAGGATGGTATTCTACTCCTCTTTCCCTATCATCAACCGCCTCCAGCGAGGGGATAACACCAGTTACGCCCTGACTCCTTTATACATTGTGGGGATAACGGATTTCATCGTCCCGGGTGTCATCGGCAATGATGACATGATCAACCACTATACGATACGTAACGTGAAGGACAATGGAATAGAGTTCACGGACAGTGTCCACTACATCACAGTGGAGCTTCCGAAGTTGAACAGGAGCCTGACCGAAGTCAAAGACACCCCTGACTGGATTCTCTACACTATAAAGAACATGGGATCGATGAAGGAGATGCCTTCGGAATACCGGGGCAGTTATTTGGAAAAGATGTTTCAATTGTCTAACTTCGCTTCCATGGATGAGATGAGCCAAAGAGAATATCTTGCCCGCTACATGTGGGAAGTTGACCAGCGGAGCCAGCTTCGTTCGGCCAAAAACGAAGGACTCGCCGAGGGTCACGCCGAAGGCTTCGTTGAAGGTCATGCCGAAGGATTGCATGAAACAGCCCGAAGGATGCTGGCCAAAGGTTTGGACATTGGAACCATCTCCGAACTGACAACTCTTTCTCAGGACGTTATCCGTGGTCTAAAAGAAGAATAAAAAAAGCCACACTGGCGTTAAGTCAGTGTGGTTCAAGAGATTATTTGTCAATGCGTTTCTTACCTCTTGGAAGTGACTTCCTTCTCGTACTTCTCGATGCAAGGGATGAACTCCTCACCGACGGGAACGCCGTTCTTGCAGTTGAAGTAATCGAACACAGCGCCGAAAGGCAGAGTCTTAGCCTCTTCGAGGAGGGCGAGCTTCTGGAAGCCTTTGCCCTCAGCCTCGTACTCACGCAGTTTGGCTAGCGGCTCAAGAAGGGCGGAGAGGATGCACTTCTGGGTGGCGCGGGTACCGATGATGTAGGCACCGATGCGGTTGATGGAAGCGTCGAAATAGTCCAGACCGACATGGGCGCGGTGAAGTGCATCAGCGCGGACAAGCTCCTTGAAGAAGTCGAGAGTCATGTCGTTCATAATGGTCACGTGGTCGGAATCCCAGCGGACAGGACGGCTCACATGGAGCATCAGCTCAGGAACATAGAGGAGCAAGGATGAGACCTTGTCAGCCACATTCTCAGTGGGCTCGTAGTGACCGGTGTCGAGGGTGTAAATCACGTTACGGGAAGCGCAGTAGCCCTCGAAGAAGTCCATTGAGCCGACAGTGTAGCTCTCAAGGCCGATACCGAACAGCTTGGCTTCAACGCAGCTCTTCATTCCAGGAAGATCCTCCTTGAGAATCTCGTCGAGAGAAGCGGCGAGGATCTCGCGATACTTCTTGCGGTTCACCGTGTAGTCCTTCTGACCGTCATGAACCCAGATGTTCATGATACAAGGGTCGTTCTGAGCCTTACCCATAGCGTCAGCGATGCGGCGGCAACGCTTTGTGTGCTCAATCCAGAACTCGCGGATAGCGGGATCAGGGTTAGCGAGAGAGAGGTCTCCACTCTTCGGGTGACCGAAAGAAGTAGAGTTGAAATCCAGCTTGAAATTGTTGGCCTTGGCCCACTCGATCCAGCTCTGGAACTGCTCGACTCCCACCTGGTCGCGATCGACGAACTTGCCGCCGAAATCGCCGTAGATCTCATGGAGATTCACACGGTGGTTACCAGCGAGAAGGGTCTTGACGAACTCAAGGTCAGCGCGGACCTCATCGATGTTGCGGGCGCGTCCGGGATAGTTTCCGGTGGTCTGGATACCTCCGGAGAGACCAGCGGCGCTCTCAAAGCCCATCACATCGTCAGTCTGCCAGCAGTGTAGGGAAATCTGCTGCTTCTCAAGCTGCTCGATAGCCTTGTCGGTGTCGACACCGATAGCGGCGTAACGCTCTTTGGCCATCTCATAGGCCTGGATGATTTTTTGCTCGTTCATATAGTCTTTAATTAAATGTTTGGAATATAAGTCTTTGTCTCAATGGAATTTCCGATGATGCGGCGCATCTCCCAGCGGTCTTTGACAAGGCCAGCCACCTTTGCCTGCATCATGATGTTGCCGATTGCGGTACCCTCGACAGGTCCTGCGATGACCGGGATGCCGAGTGTGTCAGCGGTAAGCTGGCTCACAAGCTTGTTGGCAGAACCACCTCCGATCACATGGAGC
>OMQO01000129.1 GCA_900313275.1 uncultured Bacteroidales bacterium | reverse complement strand
AACTTATCAACGACCTTCGCCAGATGAACTACACTAAGTTCCACAGCGAGGCCTTCGAGGGATACGCTAACAAGACCCACAAACTCGTTCAAGACTATGGCAAATAAGGCATATCAAAGAATATACACCCGTCTGGACGCCATCACTAAGGCTACAGTATCACTAAAGGCAAAGGGTGTCTCAAATGATGAGCTTGCTCTCGTTGGCGGCCGCCTCGCACAGGTGGTGAAGACCAAGGGCGACATGATCACCCTCCAGGTCTTCTCAGGTACTGAAGGCATCCCCACCAACGCTGAGATCACATTCCTCGGTGAGCCTCCGACACTTAAAGTCTCTGACCAGCTCGCGGGGCGTTTCTTCAACGCCTACGGCCATCCGATTGATGGAGGTCCCGAGATCGAGGGTGAGGAGCGGGAAATCGGAGGACCATCCGTGAACCCGTACAAGAGACGCCAGCCTTCGGAACTCATCCCCACCGGAATCGCCGGCATCGACCTCAACAACACGATTGTCTCCGGCCAGAAGATCCCCTTCTTCGCCGACCCGGACCAGCCATATAACCAAGTCATGGCTGACGTAGCGTTGAGAGCGGATGTGGATAAGATAATCCTCGGCGGAATGGGTCTGTCAAACGACGACTACCTCTTCTTCCGCCATGCGTTTGAGGACGCGGGTGCCCTTGACAGGATCATCTGCTTCGTCAACACGACCGAGGATCCGCCCGTGGAAAGGCTTCTCGTCCCGGACATGGCCTTGACCGCCGCCGAATATTTCGCTGTTGACAAGAACGAGAAGGTCCTTGTCCTCCTTACGGACATGACCCTGTACGCCGATGCCCTTTCCATCGTGTCCAACCGAATGGACCAGATTCCTTCCAAGGACTCAATGCCAGGCTCGCTGTACTCAGACCTGGCCAAAATCTACGAGAAGGCCGTCCAGCTGCCGACCGACGGCTCCATCACCATCATCGCAGTCACTACCCTCAACGATGGGGACATCACCCACGCTATTCCCGACAACACTGGCTATATCACTGAAGGTCAGCTGTTTCTGCGTGCGGATTCCGACTCCGGAAAGGTCATCATCGACCCGTTCCGCTCACTCTCCAGGCTTAAGCAGAGGGTGCAGAACATAAAGACACGCGAGGACCACAGCCAGGTCATGAATGCCGGAGTGCGTCTCTACGCCGACGCGCAGAACGCCAAGACGAAACTGGAGAACGGTTTCGACCTCTCAGACTATGACAAGCGTTGTCTGGAATATGCCAAGGAATATGCCACCAGGCTCCTCTCCATTGATGTCAACATCACGATAACCGAGATGTTGGACACCGCTTGGGAGCTCTTCGGGAAATATTTCAGCAAGGCAGAGACCGGTGTGAAGCAATCCCTGATAGACAAATACTGGAAAGGGCGTTAAAGAAAGATGGCTATCAAGTTTCAATACAACAAGACAGCGCTGAACAACCTGCAGAAGCAGCTCAAGATGCGCCAGAACGCTCTCCCTACATTGCAGAACAAGGAGAGCGCCCTGAGGCTTGAGGTGCGTAAGGCTAAGGAGAAGAGCGACAGCCTGATCCAGGAGCTTGATGAGGCCGAGAAGAGGTACGACTACCTCGCCCCCCTCTGGAACGAGTTTGAGCACGATTTGGTGTCAATCAAGGATGTGGACCTCAGAACCGTCAAGGTGGCGGGCGTTAAGTGCCCGGAACTCGGGGAAATCACTTTCGAGATCAAGCCCTTCAACACCTTCGTGAAGCCCGCTTGGTACATGGACGGCGTGGCCATCCTCAAGGAGCTTGCCCGCCTCGGAATAGAGTCCGAGGTCTATCTGGAGAAAAAAAGGATCCTGGACTACCAGAGGAAAAAGACGACCCAGAAGGTGAACCTCTACGAGAAGGTACAAATTCCTGGCTATCAGGAGGCTATCCGCAAGATAAAGAGATATATGGAAGACGAGGAGAACCTCAGCAAGGCCTCGTAAATATTCCTTCGTCCTGCTTAGTGGCGATGCGGAAGGGTTCCTGAAGGCCCTCGAGGATCTCGGTGTTGTGGACATCACACGCTCCGTTAAGCCGGTGGACGCGAAGTCCGCCTCTCTCTCAACTGAAGCCGAGGCCTGCCGCAAGGCTGTTGCCTACCTCAAGACCCTGAAGCCCGAGACCGATCCTGACCAGACTAAATTCACATCCTCCTTCGATGGTGTCATCGATGATCCTCTGGCGCTCTTCCAGGAAGTCAGGCCAAAGGAAAAGAAACTCAAGGAGGAGATTGAGGCGGCCTACAAGGTCCTGGAGGACCGCAGAGTCTGGGGCGCTTTCGACAAGAAAGCCTTGGAAGATCTTGAGGCAAAGGGAGTTAAGATCCGTTTCTACCGTATCCCCAAAAAGTCATACAACCCTTCTTGGGAGCAAGAATATGCGATCCAGGAGATCGCCGACAACGGGAAACACATTTGGTTCGTAACCGTATCGGACGACCCTTCCTATTCCTTCCCGGTGGAGGAGCTTCCTGTTCCGGAAGATGACTTCTCAACGGTGGAAGGCATAGTATCAGATAAAGAAGGTGAGCTCATTGCCTGCAAAGGCTTGATGTATTCCCTTAAAGACTACATTCCAGACCTTGAGAAGAGGGAGAATGATGCCATGGTCGAGCTTCAGCGTCATCTCGCTGACGCCGGCGCAGGAAAGGCGGCCGAAGGACACATTACCACATTCGAGGGTTTCGCTCCGGTTCAAGATGAGCCCAGGCTCACCAAGGCCTTCGACGAGATGGATGGTATCTACTACCTAAAGGGAGATGCCACGAAAGAGGACAATCCTCCTATCAAACTGAAAGGCAACCGTTTCACAAGGATGTTCTCAGTATTGACTGACATGTATGGACGGCCGGAATACAACGAGTTCGACCCTACCCCCTACCTTTCCATCTTCTTCCTGCTTTTCTTCGCGATGTGCATGGGAGACGCTGGCTACGGACTGGTCCTCGTCGTACTCGGCCTCTTGCTGCGTCGTTCCGAGGGAATGAAAGACATCGCACCACTTGTCAGTACCCTTGGAGCCGCCACCTTCGTGATCGGAATAGTGATGCACACCTTCTTCGGCTACGACATATCCGCCGCCGCTTGGGTTCCGGAATGGCTGAAGAAGTGCATGGTCACCGGGAACATCGCCGGCTTCGATGCCAACATGGTCATTTCCATAATCATAGGTATAGTCCACCTGTCCCTCGCCTTCATCCTGAAGGCCATCTACGCGACCAAGAAAAACGGGTTCGCCAACTCTCTCGGGACATGGGGATGGACCCTGTTGATAGTCGGAGGTGTGGCGGTCGGAGGAATATCCCTCACCGGCGCCCTAAGTTCAACCGTCACGAAATGGATAATAATCGGGATCGGTGTGGTCTCCGCTATAGGAATATTCCTACTCAGCGACATCCACCGCAATCCTTTGAAAAACATAGGACCCGGCCTCTGGGAGACCTACAACACCGCCACGGGATTGCTAGGTGACGTGCTCAGTTACCTCAGACTCTACGCTCTCGGACTAGCCGGAGGAATGCTCGGTAAAGCTTTCAACGACATCGCCGCCATGACTGTCGGTGACGGCGGGTTCGGGATAGGCTGGATAGCCTTTGGCCTTATCTTCCTGGTCGGGCACGCCCTCAACATCGCCATGTGCTGCCTGGGTGCCTTCGTCCATCCGCTGCGACTCAATTTCCTGGAGTTCTTCAAGAACAGCGGTTATGAGGGTAAAGGCAGAATGTACAGACCAATAACAAACAAACAAAACCAATAAAATCATGAATGAAATTCTAGGTTATCTTGGGTTAGGGCTTATGCTCAGCCTGGCCGGTATCGGAAGCGCTATCGGCACCACGATCGCTGGAAACGCAGCTGAGGGCGCCCTCAAGAACGCTCCTGAGAAGTCCAGCAGCTACCTGATTCTGTCGGCTCTTCCCGCCACTCAGGGTATCTACGGTTTCGTGGCCTTCTTCATGTGGCTCCTTGTGTACAAGTTCGATTTCGCAGCCCTAGGCCCCATGCTCTTCGGTGTCGGAATCGGTGTCGGACTCGTCTGCATGCTCTCCGCTATCCGCCAGGGGCAGGTCTGCGCCAATGGTATCGTGGGAATATCCCAGGGACATGACGTGCAGACAAACACCCTCATCTACGCCGCTCTCCCTGAGTTCTACGCTATTCTCGGACTCGTCGGAGCGCTGATGCTCACCCTTGCCGTCTAATTCGATGAGCCTTATCAAATCTATCTCCGGAATACGGGGAACCATTGGTGGAAAGCCCGGAGAAGGGCTTTCTCCCGTTGATATCGTAGGGTTCACCTACGCCTACTGCGCCACTCTTCCCTCAAGGAAGGCCAAACCTGACGGCAGGAAATACAAGATCGTGGTCGGAAGGGATGCCCGTATCTCCGGCCCGATGGTTGAGAACCTTGTCGTAGGCACTCTGGTGGCCTGTGGGGTTGACGTGGTGAAGATCGGACTGGCATCGACTCCCACCACGGAGATGGCGGTCACTTTTGCCGGTGCCGACGGAGGAATAATCCTCACCGCTTCCCACAATCCACGCCAGTGGAACGCCCTTAAGTTGCTGAATGACAAGGGCGAATTCCTTACCGCCACCGAAGGGCAGGCTATTCTCGAACTGGCTGAAAAGGGAGACTTCAATTTCGCTGGAGTTGACGATCTTGGCAAAGTCACCGAACACGACTACACTGACGAGCATCTGGACGCGGTTCTTGCCCTTCCCGATGTGGATATTGATTCCATAGCCGGAGCCGGCTTCAAGGTTGTTCTGGACGCTGTCAACTCAGTCGGCGGCATAATCATGCCACGTCTTCTCCAGAGGCTTGGCGTAGAATGCGTCTGTCTAAACTGCGAACCGACCGGCGATTTCGCCCATAATCCGGAGCCGCTCCCCGCAAATCTTACAGCCCTGAGTTACGCTGTCGTCCAGGAGCATGCCGACCTTGGCATCTCCGTCGATCCGGACGTGGACCGTTTGGCTTTCATATGCGAGAATGGGGAACCTTTCGGAGAGGAATATACCCTCGTCAGCGTGGCCTCTTACCTATTTGAGAGGGCGGCGAAAATCGCTGAGGCTGAGAGAATCTCCCTTGAAGAAGTCGCCTACCCTTATGCTCCGGTCTCCTGCTCCAACCTGTCCAGCAGCAGAGCGTTAAGAGATGTCACCGAGAGTTTCGGCGGGACCTATCATGCCGCCGCCGTGGGCGAAGTCAATGTGACCACAAAGATGAGGGAGACCAAAGCCCTTATCGGAGGCGAAGGCAATGGAGGCGTGATCTATCCCGCTATCCATTACGGACGCGACGCTATGGTCGGAGTGGCCCTGTTCCTTTCCAACCTCGCAAGAAAGAAACTGAAAGTCAGTGAATTGAGAAAGACCTATCCGGAGTATCACATTGCCAAGAACAAGATAGAGCTCTCCGACAAGGCCGTGATTGACAAGATCCTAAATGAACTCAAGAACATCTACGCTTCAGAAGATGTCAACTGCATCGACGGGGTCAAGATCAGTTTCGAGGCTGAGCGCAAGTGGGTTCACCTCCGCCGCTCCAACACTGAGCCGATTATCCGGATCTATTCCGAAGCCCCGACTCTCGAAGAGGCTGAAGCACTTGCCGCGGAGGTCATGGAGATAGCAAAAAAAATATCGGTTAAATAAACAGGTTAAATAAACAATAGAACACTATGTTCTCGTTCCGTACCACTCCGCTGGAAGACCAGCTGGACAAGGCTCTGACAAGTGGCCGAGTCGGTTGTTTCTGCACACAAAACTGCTGGGACACGGCACGAGGACGCTACATGTACGATTTGTTCCGGGAGAGAGGCAACCTTCAAGTCGTTTTCTCTCCCAGGGACACTGAGCTCACTCCCGGGACAAACCATATTGCCTTCGAAGCGGAAGCCCTTGAGGGACTTGACGCTATCGTCGTGGAGATCCAGGATGCCGGCGCGAGGTACTTCAACTACAGCAAGGATGTCTTCCATCTGATGGAGACTCTGCGGACAATGGAATATGCCCCTGCACTGTACATCGTTGACCATATCAACCCAGCGGGAAGGATTGTGGAAGGCTCCATGCCAAGCGGGCCCTTTGAGCAGCACACGCCAAAAGTAGCTCACCGTCATGGGCTTACGCTCGGTGAGCTATGCAATCTCTACTATACGGAGATAGGAGCGGGATTCCCACTCCATGTAATCTCCGCCCTGGCGAACGATTCCACCAGGCAGCTGCTTCCTTGGACCATAGCCCCCGCATCTGACATCCCCGGGATGTTCACATGCCAAATGTACTCAGGAGGAGGGCTTTGGAACAACACGACGATAACTCCCGCCATCGGCACCGCCAGGCCTTATGAATATTTCGGGGCCCCGTTCATCAGTCATGACAGACATGAGATCATCCCATCACCCCCGGGAGTCATGATGAGGCCTTGCTCGTTCACTCCGGCCGCCGGCCGGCACCAAGGACAGCGCTGCCAAGGCTACCAGATCATGCTACAGCCTGGTGCTGAGTACCACTCGCTTTTGCATATCTCACAGTTAATCAGGTACTTCCTGGAAAGGTACCCTCACTTCGAGCTGCTTCCGGGATTCGAGGAGAAGTTGGCCGATCCCACGCTTCTTGACTACATCGAAGGACGGATCACTTTCCAGGACGCCAGAGAGCATGTCAAGGTCGAGGAGCAGAAATGGATCCGCAAGGCCAAGCGATACACCCTTTACGAAGACCAGCCTTATCGTATCAAATAATTTTGGATATTCCTCGAAAAGAGTTATCTTTGCAGGCTTTTTTGAGCGAAAGATTGTACAATTTAATAGTAAAAGCAATGAAAAAAGGACTTCATCCCGAAACCTACCGCCTTGTAGCTTTCAAGGATATGTCAAACGAAACCGTGTTCATCACCCGTTCCTGCGCGGAGACCAAAGAGACTCTGATGGTGGACGGCGTCGAGTACCCGGTTGTGAAGGTTGAGATCTCCAACACCTCTCACCCCTTCTACACTGGCAAGGTCAAGCTCGTTGACACCGCCGGTCGCGTCGACAAATTCTACCAGAGATACAAGGACCGCAGGAAATAATCCTGACGGACAAAGGTATAAAAAGCCGTTCCAACAGTTTGGAACGGCTTTTTTGTGTTTTCGGGATTATTTCACAATGTGTGACGCTCTTAAGAATTTGCAGCAGAATTTGGTGTAGATTTGCTTCGAGACAGGAACACGGCAGCCCTTTACATAATCCATCTCTGAAAGGATCCGCACCGCTTCGGGATACTTTGACAACAACTTGAAGTCCAACACGATACAACTATACCATCCTCCCCTCATCAGGATGTCCATGCCACAAAGGGTCGCAGGCCCCTGGTCTTTGGGCAGGGCATCATAAAGGGCGAGCATGTTAGCCGCTGAATGCTTCCTCGTGCGAATGAGGGAAGCGCCCGTCAAGGCTCCCTTGCGCCTCTGCCGGTAATGATAGAGCGGCTTGCGCAGATGACAGCATTTCTTCGCATTATAAAGGATCTGGGTCTGGAATACGATGTCCTCATGGAACCCATATTCGGGAACTATCATATTGTCAAGATCATACAAATCCCTCTTTACCAGCTTGTCCCACATGTACGCCCTGATGACGCTGTTATGGATGGCCTTGACCGCACCTTTACCGTCCAACGGAACGAAATCCCCCTCCGGATCTATTACCGACGGTTTACCGGCGTATTCCTTAAAATAGTCGCAGTACACCACGTCGGCATCTTCCTCGACCGCCTTCCGGACGAGAGAATCGATGTAGTCCAACTCCACCCAGTCATCCGGATCCACATGTATGACGTATTCACCAGTCGCCTTGGCCAACCCTGCCATCCTGGCGGCGGGAAGGCCTTTGTTCTCCTGCCTGATAATTATTGTACCGGATTCCTTGTCAGGATATTCTTGGATAGTGGCCATGAGAATGTCAATGGAGCGATCAGGGCTTCCATCATCAACGAAAATGAACTCGATCTCAGGCCAGGTCTGCTGGAAAAGCGAGACGGCACACTGGCGGACATATGCCTCGACATTGTAGATCGGCACAATCACACTGACTGTAGGTGCTGTTTCCATCCCCATCATCTCGCTATTCTATAAAATCCATACAAAAAGAACCGGAAACCATAGGCCTCCGGTTCAAGTCATTGGCGCCTTTCGGCACCCTTGTACTGGGTAGG
>OMQO01000053.1 GCA_900313275.1 uncultured Bacteroidales bacterium | reverse complement strand
ACTTGAGGAGTATTTCGGGAAACCTCTTTACCGTCTGCGCCAGGAGTGGAGGCAGCAGTACGAGGACATGAGCCTGACGCAAGAGGAGCAGAGCGAGATCGTCAAGAAAATCCCCGCTCTGACCCCTTATGATGTCAAGGAATATATGGACACTGTCGACGCGAAGAATCTGCCGATCGTGCCCATCAAGTACCAGCTCAGCCAGATCTGCCTTTATCCCGACAGGGAAGCCGCCAATTTGGCCGTCAGGGAAAAACTCCTTGAGTTGCGCGAGAGGATTATCAATGGTGAGAAGTTCGCCACTCTCGCTCGCATGTACTCGGAGGATCCTGGTAGTTCCCGTAGAGGAGGTGAGCTTGGAATGGCTTCCAAATCAATCTATTGGCCTGTGTTCTCCGATGCTGCGATGGCTCTTAAGCCCGGGGTGATATCCCAGATTGTAGAGACCCCCGACGGTTTCCATATCATCGAGCTTCTTGAGAAGGACGGGGACATGTTCAACGCCAGGCACATCCTTCTGAAGCCTCAGTACACGACCGCTGACAAGGAGAAGGCTTTCAAGACCCTTGACAGCCTGAGGACAGAGATCATGAATGGCGCCGTGACGTTCCAGATGGCAGCTAGTTTCTATTCTGAGGACTTGCCGACAAGGACTAACGGAGGCCAGATGTCTGACCCCAACACCGGCTCCTCTTATTTTGAGATAGACCAGCTTAAGCCCGAGGACTACAAGGCTATCAAGGACTTGAAGGAGGGCGAGATCTCGGTTCCGGTGGAGTCCACCGACAACGATGGCCGTCCCGACCAGGTCAAGGACTTTGTGGTTGGCAAGACCAACTACAAGATTATTAAGGTGGACAAGATCCTGCCCGCCCACACCGCTACTTTCGAGAATGATTTCTCCCAGCTTCAGGACGAGGTGAGAAGGGAAAAGCAACAAGCCGCTATCACCGAGTTTCTCCTGAAGAAGATCTCCGAGACAAAGGTTGTCATTGACCCGATGTTCAAGGATTGTGAGTTCCGTCACAACATCTGGTCAACGAAGTTCAGGGACGAGTGATGCTCCCGCGGAAGCTGATATATTCCTTTTTCCTATTGATTCTCCCGCTCGTAGCGATGGCGCAGAAAAACGAGCGGAAAGACAGTCTTGTCCGCCTTTTGGGATGCGACAAGCTGCAGTTGGAAGAGATAGGGGGGCACAGCTTCCGTAAGGCTCTAGGTAACGCCCGCTTTGAGCATAATTCCACTAAGCTTCTCTGTGACACCGCTTTATGGAATGTGGATGCGGACATCATCCAGGCTCGTGGCCACGTCAGGATCATCCAGAACAAGACTGTCCTGTCAAGTGACAACCTTAACTACTATGTCGGTGGCAATATGGCCCAGTTCAGGGGCTCCCTGGTCCAGTTGATGGACAAAGACAAGAACACGCTCCGGACCAGGAATCTCGACTACAACACCAAGGACAGTATCGCCCTGTTCACCGATGGTGGCTCCTTCCGTGACAAGGACGGCCAGATCATCGAGAGCATCACCGGTCGTTACGACTCCAAACTGAACCTGTTCCGCTTCAACAGGGAGGTCAACATGTACACTGATTCGGTGTTCTTGAAGACTGACTATCTTGAATATAACACCGAGACCAACATGGCGGTTTTCGGTTCGAACACCCATGCCTGGCGAGGTGAGAATATGCTTTCCTCAGGGGCAGGTTCGTATGACCGGAACATTGAGCAGTTCACTTTCACCAGGAACGTCCATCTTTTGACACGAGCGCAGGAGGCTTGGTCGGACACACTTGTCTATAACCGTGCCCTGAACAATGCGGAAATGTTTGGTAATGTGGAACTTCTGGACACGAGCCGGAATGTGACGGCTGTCGCCGGGTACATGGAATACATCGACTCGCTCGAGCGCATAAGGATGCGTAGGGATCCGTCTGTGATAGGGGTTTTCGAGCAAGATGGCGGCAAAGACACCGTCTATTTCAGGGGCGACGAGATCCGTTATTGGACTGTCCCTAAGTGCGCTATCCCGGAATATGAGATCACAAAGGCCAAGACCAGGCTTGACGCTTTGCAGGTTGACCCTGTCACTGAATACCGTAAGAAGGCTTATGAGGCTGCCAAAGCGGCTGCTGATGAGGCTCGCAAGAAGTTGGAGCAGGAGGACCCTAATTTCGCCGCAAGCCGTCAGAAAGGAGGGCCGAGATTTGATCCTCCTCCTTTGTTACAGGTGCCTGACACCCTCAAAAATGCCGGTAAGTCCGCCGCGGATTCTTTGGCGACCGCCGGAACGGATTCGCTTGGAGTCGCCGACTCGACTAAAATCGGGTTCCTGCTGGCCTCCAGAAATGTCAAAGTGTTCCGCAAGGACATGCAGGTCGTGTGCGATTCCCTTGCCTACACGGATCTTGACTCCTTGGTGCGTCTCTACAACACACCTATTGTCTGGAATGAGATCAGGCGGCAATATTCGGCGGACAGCATCACCGTCGCGTTGAAAAACAATAGTCTCGACAAGGCGAGCCTGATGTCGAACGCTTTTATCGTGATTCAGGAAGACTCCTTATGTTACGACCAGATCAAGGGAGCTGAGATGACCGCGTATTTCGACTCGACAGGAGCGCTCAAACGGTTCGATTCGATGGGTGGGGCTTCCGGACTGTTCTTTTTGGAAGAGAAAGGCGCATTCGCCACGGTCAATAAGTTTGAGGCCAAGATGTTGACAGCCACATTCGTAAATGGAGGGATCAACGATCTGAACTATTTCGAATCTGTGAAGAGTGACGCTTATCCCGCTGTCCAGCTGCGTAAGGATGAGCGCGTGTTGAAGGGCTTTGAATGGCAGCCTGAGAAACGGCCCAAAGGTCCGGAAGATGTCGTCAAATACACTCCCCGGAAGACCGAGAGGGGGAAATATGAGAAAGTTCCAAGGGCAAAGTTCCCGCAGACGGAGATGTATTTCCCGGGCCATATCGCCCACATCAACAAGATGCTCTCTGAAGCTGATTCTTTGAAGCAGGTCCGTCGTGCTGAGCGGGAAGCCCAGGAGCGGTTGCGGAAGGAGGCAGAGGCTCTCGCCGCCCAGGAGGAAGCCCTTAAGGCCGAGCAGGAAGCTCAGGAGGGTGAGCAAAAGGTTCAGGAGGGTGAGCAGGCGGCTCAGGAGGGCGAGCAGAAGGTTCAGGAGGGTGAACAGAAGGCTGAACAGCGTGATTTGAAGCAAGCAGGTGAGGCGCCCCAAAAGTCGCTGGAAGGCGATGCCCCTGTCGCACCGGCCCAGCGGGATTCTCTTACTGTACCGGCTGATTCTCTTTCGGTGCCACGGGATTCCACCGTTTTGGCTAAGACAGCGAAAGAGTTGGCTGACTCCTTGGAGACAGCCCGGGTCGATTCTTTGCGCAAGGCTTTAGCTTTGGGTCTTGATGCAGAGAAAGAGCTCAAGAAGGCTCAAAGGGAGGCGAAGAAAGCCATTCAGGACAGCCTGCGTCAGGAAAGAGCGGCAAAGAAGGAGGCGAAATGGGCCGCTTTGGATGCTAAAGATGCCCAAAAAGAGGCCAAAAAGGCAGCGAAGGCAGCAAAGAAGCGTGAGGTAAAGATCCGTAAGATGATGAAGGCAAAGCAGGAGCGTGAGGCGAGGGAGCAAAAGCTGTTGAACCGCTACAAAGCCCGTTATGAGAAGAAAAAAGCTCGTAAGGATGCCGCTGCCATCAAGAAGAAAGAGGCCTCTTCAAAAAAACTGGAAGACATGCGGTTATAGGCTCTTTGCGCTAATTGTGGTGCATCTTGGCGCAATATATCTACTTTTGACCACGCCTGTTTGCTATTTTTGTTCTTTAACCAATCGTTATACTACCATTGAGACATTTTAGCAAGCATATTTTATGGGCCTTCTTCGCCATCTTGGCAATCTCGTGCTCAAAAGATCTGGCCGTTGATCCAATCTCATTCGCGGATCCTTTTGTCGGCACAGGTTTTCATGGTCACACTTATCCCGGTGCCACAACACCTTTCGGGATGGTGCAGCTTAGCCCGGACACAAGGAACAAAACCTGGGATGGATGCTCGGGCTACCATTACTCCGATTCTACAATCCTCGGTTTCTCCCACACCCATTTGAGCGGGACCGGATGCGCCGATTTGGGTGATTTCCTTTTCCGTCCCTTCATAGGGGACGACATCCCGGAGAGTTTGCCTTTCTCCCATAAGGACGAAATGGCCACTCCAGGCTACTACAAGGTCGTTTTTCCGGAGGCCGGAGTCACTGTCGAGCTGACGGCTACCACAAGGACGGGAGTCCACCGTTATTCTTTCAAGGGACAGGGTGATAGGCATCTCTTGGTTGACGCTGCTTATAATATCGGCGAGACAAAGCCGGATCAAATATTCTTGGAACCGCTCGGAGACACTGGTTTGAAGGGTGGCCGCCACGTAACCGGCTGGGCTCCTGACAGGTATATATTCTTCAATGCCGTTTTCTCGGTTCCGTTCTCCTCGGCAAAGCCGTTGGAGGGGGATCGCATCCTTCTGACATTCCCTGAAAGCGCGACGGAAATAACTGTCTCTGTGGGACTTTCGCAGGTGGATACGGACGGAGCCGCCAAGAATCTGGAGGCTGAGGTAGGAGATAAGGATTTCGACACCATACGCTCAGAAGCGGCCGCTACCTGGGCCGAGGCGCTCGAAACGATTAAGGTTGAGGGAGGAAGCAAAGATGCCACCGCCAATTTCTATTCCGCCCTCTACCACTGCATGGTTGTTCCTAACAGGGGTGATGACGTGGATGGTCGCTACCGTGATTTCCACCAGAATATAGCCCAGGTGCCTGAGGACAGGGCATTCTATTCCACGCTTTCCCTTTGGGACACTTTCCGTAGCTGGAATCCTCTCATGACCCTTATCAACCAGCCGCTTGTCGCCGATATGGCTTTCAGTCTCATGGATATGGCCGAGAAGAGTGACAGGCTTCCTAAGTGGCCTCTGGCCAGTTCGGAGACCGGGTGCATGATCGGTTACCACGCCGTGTCCATGCTGGCTGACGCTTGGCTCAATCTCCATTGTTTCGATTGCGATGAGGCTCTTCCGCTCATGATAAAGGCTTCTAACACAGATGATTGCTCGGATCTGTACAATGAATTCGGGTATATTCCCGCCAACAGCCAACCAGAGTCGGTGTCAAGGACTCTTGAGTTCGCGTATGACGATTGGTGCATAGCCCGGATGGCTGAGGCCATGGGAAAGGATGACATCGCCGCGGAGTATTATTCCAGGGCGAAGCGTTACTCCGGGGTGTTCGACGCATCTACCGGATTTATGCGTGGCAGGACTGCTGAAGGCAATTGGATGACTCCTTTCAACCCCATTGGAAGCTCCCGCGACTTCACTGAAGGTATTCCTTGGCAGTTCCGTTTCTTCGCACCCCACGATTTCCAGGGTTTAACCGCCTTGATGGGCGGCAAGGAGGCTATGACCGCCGCTTTGGACTCTCTTTTCACCTATGACGAGAGGGATTCCGGCACCAGGATCGGGGACATGACCGGTCTTTTCGGCCAATATGCCCACGGCAACGAGCCCAGCCACAATATGACCTATCTTTTCAACTTCCTTGGGCAGCCATCGAAGTCGCAAAAGTATGTGCGTCAGATGCTTAATGACATGTATTCCCCGGTTCCGGAAGGAATCAGCGGCAATGAGGATTGCGGCCAGATGTCGGCTTGGTATGTCCTTTCCTCTCTTGGAATATATCCTGTCTGCCCCGGCACCGGTGAGTTCGTGCTCACGGCTCCTTTGTTCAAGAAAGCTGTCTTCAGCCCTGATTTCGAGAAGGAACTCGTGATCACGGCTGATCATCCGGAATATCCTTACATCAAGTCAGTTACACTCAATGGCGAGCCCCTTGACGCCCTGTTTGTCACTTTTGGGCAACTTATGGAAGGCGGCGAGCTGGCCTTTGAGCTGAGTAAAGAGCCTTGCCATGACCGTGACGGCTTAACCGCCCCTTACTCAATGACTTCCGGTGACCAAGTCTCGATGCCTTTCATTTCCGGAGATCCTAGTTATTATGAAGGCGAATTGGAGGTGAATCTTCTGAGCAGGACCCAGGGAGCGACTATCCGTTACACACTTGACGGAAGTGAGCCGAATGAAGGTTCCCCTGTGTTCGAGGCTCCTTTCAAGATTACTGATGATGTTGTGATCACCGCCCGGGCTTTCAAGGAAGGCTTTGAATCAAGCGCTTTGATGAAGGTTCACGCCTATCCGGCCACGAAGATTCCTGCCGCGAATGTGCCTAGCTTGAAACCTGGTTGCGCCTACACCTACCACTTGGGCGAGTTCACTTGCACGGCTGATGTCAGGGCAAGCAAAGTCGTGTCTTCAGGGGTCATGGAGGCTCCTTCGATCAAGGATGCTCCTGATGAGGATCATTTCGGATATGTTTTCACAGGCTATCTTGACATACCTTCTGACGGCATATGGAATTTCGCCGTGAGGAGCGATGACGGAGGCCTGCTTGAAATTGACGGGAAGGTTGTGGTTGACAATGACGGATCCCATTCCGCTTTCACCGCGACTGGTCGTATTCCTCTGATGAAGGGACTCCATCCATTCCGTCTCTCTTATCTTGAGGACTATGAGGGCCAGTCCTTGTTCTGGGGTTGGATGCCTCAGGGCGGCGGTCGTTTTGAGCGGATTCCCAATGACGCCATCTGGCATAAGTAGATTCTTTTCGCTCAGAATGACAATTAGTTCAGAATGACAATTAATAAACGATATGCGTAAAATACTGATAATCATTGTTTCGCTGGTTATGTGCCTGTCTCTTCAGGCCCAGCGGCCGATCGCGTTCCATTCCCACAATGACTACAACAGAATCGCTCCCTTCTGGGAGGCGTATTCACAGCATTGCACCTATATCGAGGCCGATGTTTTCCTTCAGGATGGCGAGATCCTCGTGGCTCACAACCGTCAGGACGTGAAAGCTGACCGTAGCTTGAGGACAATGTACTTTGAGCCGATAGCCAAGGTCTTCCGTGAGAATGGAGGCAAGATGTGGAAGGGGAGTGATGACCAGCTCCAACTGGTCGTCGACCTTAAGAGCTCGGACGCCCTTCCCGGGGTTGTGGCCCTTGCCGAGGAGTTCCCGGATGTGTTCGCCAGTGAGAAAGGCGTAAGGATAGTCATTACCGGTGGTTATCCGGCTCCACAGGACTATGACAAGTGGCCTTCCTGGCTCTGGTATGACGGTGACTTCACGAACGGGAAGCTTGAATACACTCCCGATCAGTTAAAGCATATTGCGATGATCAGCACCGACTTCCGTAAGTTCGCCCGTCATTGGAACGGTAAAGGGAGGATGATCAAGTCGGAGATGGATGCCGTGACCGGTGCCATTGAGGCGGTTCACTCAGTAGGTAAGCCGATCCGTTTCTGGGACGCTCCGGAAGGAACCACCGCATATTTCACCCTTCACAGGCTTGGAGTCGATATATTCAACACAGACCATCCCGCCAAGTGCGCCCTCTTCTTTGATGACTGGACCAACAAGAATTTCCGGATGGGACGTCACGCGGTCCAGGCTGGAGTCACCGGGACCAAGAAACTCGACAAAGCCACCCGTGATTTCCAGGGTTTCCAGAACGAGAAAATGCTGTTAGACAAGGGGATAGACGTCTATACTCCGACTTACAAGAACGATGGTTCCTCCAAGAAGGTGAAGAATGTCATATTCCTTATCGGGGACGGCATGGGCCTGAACCAGATCCTTTCCGGAGCATACGCCAACGGCAGGGACCTCTCAATGTTGAGAATGAAGAATATGGGTCTTCAGTTCTACAATCCGAATGACGATTTCATCGGGGACTCAGCCTCTGGCGGCAGTGCCCTTGCGACGGGTGAGATATCCTGGACCAGGCACATCGCCTCAAACGAGGACGGTTCTGTGGAATATCCTTCCTTGAGCGATTATTTCCATGCGCAGGGGAAATCGGTTGGCGTTGTCACTTTGGGTGACATGGCTGACGCGACTCCCAGTGTTTTCTACGCTCACACTGCGGAGCGGGACAGCACGGATAAGGTCACTCGCTATTTGGCCACCAATAAGACTCTTGATCTTCTGGCAGGAAGCGGGACTGACTATTTCGAGGATCCTCGCGAGGACGGTTTCGATCTTCTGAAGGCGGTGAAGGAAAATGGATTCAGCTACACCCATGACGCTTTGAGTGTCAGTTCCATTCCCGGTCGGGTCATCTGTGCCGACCAGCGGATGCGTGAATATGCCCGTCAGGAGACTCTGGGCTTCCTTGCGGACATCACCAAGGAGTCCATTGCCAAGCTTCAGAAATCTTCGAAGAAGGGCTTCTTCCTGATGGTCGAGGGTGCGAAGATAGACTATGCCGGACATTCCGACTGCCTGCCCGCCTCGATAATAGAGACTTTGAGTTTTGACCTCGCTGTCGCGGAGGCTCTTAAGTTTGCCGACAGCAACGGTGAGACACTAGTTGTGGTCACCGCCGACCATGAGACCGGCGGCCTCACCATTCTTGACGGTGACCTGAAGACAGGCCATGTCCTGGCTATCTATAATTCGGACGACCACACGCCTCTCGCTCTTCCGGTGTTCGCCTATGGCCCTGGCTCTCAGGAGTTCAAAGGCACTTATATGAATTTCGAAATCGCCCGTGCGATTAAACGGATAGTAAAGAAATGAAACGACTATTCCTTACAGCGCTTCTCGCTTTAGGAGCCGCCTCGTTGATGGCCCAGGACCTGAAGTCCGGCCCGTATGACCTTCCGTACAAGAACACGTATGTGAAGAATATCTTCGTGTCGGAGAATCCTTTCCGAACGATGAAGCCAGAGACCAAGGCACCCAAGTCTTTCAAGGAGGCCCAGAAGATCCTCCCCGCTCCGATTTGGGAGGGCCATGAGAAAGAGGTTGAGATGTATTGGCACGCCTGGCAGATCGCTGTCGGCAATATCCGTCAGCCACAAGAGGGCTCCGGCTTTGTGTCGCCTTATCTCGATGTCGCCTACAACGGCAACATATTCATGTGGGATGATTCTTTCATGATGATGTTCGCCCGTTACGGGTACCGTTTTTTCCCGTTCCAGAGGACTCTCGATAACTTCTATGCCAAGCAGCACCAGGACGGATTCATCTGCCGTGAGATCCGTGCGGATGGTTCCGACTGTTTTGAGCGTTACGATCCGACATCGACCGGACCGAACCTCCTGCCTTGGGCTGAGTTGCTGTATTACAAGCAGTTCGGTGACATCGAGCGCCTCCATAGGGTTTTTCCCGCGCTGGTCGCTTATGCCCAGTGGTGGAAGCTCAACCGCACTTGGAAAGATGGTACTTATTGGTCCAGCGGTTGGGGAACCGGTATGGACAACATGCCCCGGGTTCCGGAAGGCTACAACCAGATTTTCTCCAACGGCCACATGACCTGGCTGGACACTAACCTCCAGCAATATCTGGTCAATGACTGCCTGATGCAGATCGGGTTCTACATCGAGCGTTGGCAGGAGATTGAGGAGATGGAGGATGAGATGAAGTATCTCAAAAAATGGATTAACGAGAATATGTGGGATGAGGAGACCGGTTTCCTCTACGATGTCTATGGAGACGGCAGCCGCAATTCCACCAAAGGCATCTCCGCTTTCTGGGCTCTCAAAACAGATGTTCTCGAGAAGGACAAACTGGATCGTATTGTCGCTCATTTGTCGGATGAGAAAGAATTTGCCAGGATCCATAGGGTGCCTTCTCTCTCTGCCGACCATCCGAAGTACAATCCAAAGGGCCGTTATTGGCAGGGAGGTATATGGCCCGGTGCCAACTATATGGTAATTAGCGGCTTGTGGGAGAGAGGATATCGCAAAGAAGCTATGGAGATAGCCCGCAACCACTACGACAATGTCTTTAAGGTCTGGCAGGACACCGGCACTTTCTGGGAATATTACTCACCCGAAGAGACCGCCCCGGGCTTCATGGCCCGCAAGGATTTCGTCGGTTGGACCGGCTTGCCCCCGATCGCGGTATTTATCGAATATATCCTCGGTATCCGTTCTGATTTCAGTGAGGGTAAGGTCGAGTGGGATGTCCATAATCTCGAGGCTCATGGGATCGACCGTTATCCGTTCGGCCCTGAAGGGGTCGTGTCTCTCAAGACCGCTGCCCGGAAGTCCGCTTCTGACAAACCGGTCATCACAGTAACCACAAATATTCCTTTTGATCTCACCGTCACTTGGGGAGACGGACAGGCCGCTACCGTCCATGTGGAGAAAAGCGGAAAGATAACACTTTAATATAGCATAATTTATGAGAATAGCTATTGACCTGGGAGGCACGAATGTGCGAGTGGCCTCGGTTGTTCCCGGAGGGAGAGTCGTTCGTGTATTGGTCGAACCAAGTCTCTCCACGGGAAGCGAGGAGGAGGTTCTGGAACAACTGTACCGCTTGATCGATGACTTAATGTCCCCGGAGGTTGACGGAATTGGAATCGGAGTCCCTTCGGTAGTCGACACCGAGCTGGGAATCGTTTACAACGTCGTAGGGATTCCTTCTTGGAAAGAAGTGCATCTCAAGGACTTGCTTGAGAAAAGGTATCATGTTCGTGTCGCGGTTGACAATGATTGCAACTGCTTCGCCCTCGGAGTGACCCGTTTCGGCAAGGACGGTCCTCATAAAGAGGCTTTTTGCGCCACCCTGGGCACCGGTGTTGGAGGTTCTCTCGTGGTGGACGGGCACCTTTACCGCGGACGTAATGCCGGTGCTGGCGAGATAGGTAGTATTCCTTATCTTGACAAGGATTACGAATATTATTGCAGCAGCCGTTTCTTCGTTGGAAAAGGAACAACGGGGAAGGATACCGCTATCGCCGCCGCTGGAGGTGATCCCGATGCCCAGGCCATTATGAACGAATTCGGCGGCCATATCGGGAAACTGGTTCAGATGATAATGTTCGCTTACGATCCTTCAGTCATCATCCTCGGTGGCAGCATTGCCAAGGCTTTCTCTCTTTACAGTAAGTCTATGTGGCAGGTTATCAACAAGTTCCCGTATCCCAAGAGTGTCGAGAACCTGAAACTTTACGCTACGGCTCTTGATAATCCCGGAATTCTTGGCGCGGCCTTGCTCTGCGGGGAGTTATAGAATCTAATAATCAACAACATGAAACGTATCCTCCTTTTGGCATTATTGCCTCTTCTGGCTCTTTCCTGCAAGAATGGTAAAGCTTCCGTAGAGACACTCCCTGTTATGTCTTTCAATGTCCGTTATGGCACTGCTGATGATGGAGACAATGTGTGGGAGAATCGACGCGAAGCAGCCTGCGCCATGATTCTCGATCAGCGTCCCGCTGTTTTCGGTGTTCAGGAAGCTCTTGATTTCCAATTGGATTACCTTGTCGAGCACTGCCCTGGTTACAAGTGTGTAGGCGTTGGGCGTGAGGATGGAGTCCATGATGGTGAGCACA
>OMQO01000140.1 GCA_900313275.1 uncultured Bacteroidales bacterium | reverse complement strand
TTCTATTCTGTGGTCAATCTTATTGATTTCCCAAAATAGATTTCGTATATATTCTTCCTATCTGAAGAAGCATCTCACTGTTGATTCCTTCTTTGGGGTCGTCGGTGAAAGACAAGAATGTGTCGTAGTGGATTTCGGTATTGAGATCGTCTAGTTTGTCATAGGTGTAGCCTGGACCATTCAGAGTTGTTACACCATCCGCGAAAATGATCCCTTTCCCGAAATCAGATATCGTCTCAATCATCGTATTCTGGGCGTAAAGCGCATAACTCTGAAACACTACAATAGTGAACAACAGAATTAGCCTGCAGGGAGAGGTTCTCATGTCAAAGGTCATTATATTAAGGAGACTGAATACTTGATCAGGTAGTAATTGTTATCTACGCGTTCATAAGAGTAGATGTCTTTCTCATCTTCTGATAATGATATGTCTTTTATTTCACCATTTACCTTAAATATGCCCAACAGACAACCCTCCCAATCAAAAACCGCAATGGAATAATTTCTATCATCATCAATAAAACCAGCGATAAAAGTGTTGAGTCCACCACATGCCGAGCTAAAGCATTCTACTGCGGGAGATTTAAAGGCATATATCGTAGTTCCATTATGATCGAAAGAAGCGATTTCCTGCCTTGTTTCATGGTATAAGTGTATCAAAACCTCTTTTTTGCCCTTGCTGTCGAGTATTTCAATTGTATTGTTATTATCCGGAACATAAGCTATCTTAGAGTTTATTATATTTGTAATCAACTCACCATGAATGACATTCGCAGAGTTAAAGTCATACTTGTTATTCTCTCTGTAGGTCCAGTCTCTAGTTGTAAAGCATACACGCTGGATATTATCTTTATATGAGTATTCATTCAGAAATACTAATCTTTTGTTCCAAGGTATTATTCTGGGGCTTGAGATATGCGATACTTTTTTTTCGGGAGTATAGTCCATATCTTTTACCGCATCATCAATATTGAACAATAATATCTTTTCGGTAACAGAATCATTGATTGTGAGATGACCATTCGACCATGTTCCAATAGGGAACAGAAGATTATCACTTTGGGTGTCATATCTGTAGAGCTGCCGATCATCATCCAAATTCCAGATCTCAAATCTCATTGGAGCGCTATCGTCCTTAAAAAATAGTTTACATATATAATCTTTAAATATGTGGATGCTAACGCCTGGAGATTCCGGGACTCTCATTAATGTGTCACAGCTTGCGTCAATCGTTTTCTTTGAAAGTTCGACTTTGTCCACTTCTGCCTCTTTTGGGGTTTGTTTAACAGCTTGCTGTGAGCAAGCTGTTAAACAAACAAAAGCGATAATGAGCCACTTAAACTTCGGGGTCATGTCAACGTGCGGAGTCATTAGTCCAAATAAAACTTCCCGTAACAATTGGTCTCTCCTTGAATTCCGCCAGCAACATAAGAACATTTTTTGTTGGATTCGTTCGTGCAATGGTATTTTAATCCACTAATTGTCCCATCGCAAACTGTAGTGACTTCAGGGTCGACATCCGCTTTTAATAGAATCGTCCCCGCAAGGGTTGAGGCTATCGCCACAATCATGATAGAAATAAGTTTCTTTTTCATAATTTGTAAATGTTTTGATTTCATTGCAAAGGTAGAGATAAGACAGGCTTCTGACAAAGAAAGGGTGTTACAAGTATAGTTGCAACACCCTGATTATTAACTATTTATCAAAAAAGTACCGTTACAAGATCTATTTATCTTTCGAAATACGTCAATATTTCCTCTTTATCCTGACTTTCCGGTAGAGCCTGAATACGAGTCTTTAGGCGACTTTTTCTGGTTCGAACGGTACCCGGGGCCAAACCTGTCAAGAAACTTATCTCTTTCGCTGATAATCCGGCGAAAACTCCGGTCAAGACTTGATAGTCACTTTCATTGAGAGAATCTCCGAAAATAATCCTCGTTCTTTTCACTATTTCGTCTTTGGCCGAATCCAATGATTTCTCAAGGCTCTTCTGTAAAGGAACTTTTTTATGCAACCGATCCATCTCAAGGCGCAAAGTGTCTAACTTTCCCTGCAACTCCACTAACTTGTCCGGATAGAATTCGGTGTCTTCTTTTTTGCCTAATTCCTCTCGCTCGTCATTCAACCTCCTGATTGTGTCAATGTTCTGTTTAAGAATCATATCCAGGGTTGTTGAAATCGAATCTGACTTACTGTCAAGTGTTTCTATCCTGGTTTTCAAATCACCAATAGTGCCTACCTTCTCTTGCAATTCTGAATTGAGTCTCTCGATCAACCGAAATTTAATTCGGGAGTATATCAAAGCGGCTATGCCTCCTATCATTAAAACGGAGAAGAAACATGCCAGCCAGATTCGTTTTTCCCGCTTGCGAAGATCTTGGTCATCAGTGATTACGCTTATTATATAACTGTCTGGGCTGGCCGCCACGGTTGAAAAGAGCGAGTCACCTTTCATCGTAATCACAGAATCGGAGAAGAATACTGTCCTTATTGATCCAGGTCTTTCATGAATAACATTGGAGCAGCCTGTAATCAATAAGGAAATGAATATCACAAGTGATATAGCGTCGGCTGTTCTACTCGATTTCATGCATAAAATACCTCTATTATACTTAGTCAGATGGAGCGAAAATACTTAACATTGGGACAACTTCAAAATATATTTAACTATATTCGTAAGTTTTTTAAAGAACATCGTATGTCTAGTAGTATGATCAGGAACCCGGAACTTTGGGAAAGCGGGGAACTCAAAATCAATTGGGTAAGGCATCACATGCCCCTGTTGGAGGGTCTGGACAAAGAGTTCAAGGAAAGCAAGCCTTTCAAGGGCTTGAAGGTGGCTTTGTCAGTCCATCTGGAGGCCAAGACCGCCCGCCTGTGCGAGGTTCTCGCCCATGGCGGAGCCGAGATGTTCATCACCGGAAGCAACCCTCTCTCTACCCAGGATGATGTGGCTGCGGCCCTTGTCCATGAGGGGCTTAACGTATTCGCTGTCCACGGAGCGACTCCCGAGGAATATGAGAGCGGCATCCGCCGTGTTATCGAGGCCGGACCGAATATCATCATCGATGACGGCGGAGACCTTGTCACGATGATCCATGACAATTACCCTGAGCTGATTCCGAATGTCATCGGAGGCTGCGAGGAGACCACCACAGGTATTCTCCGCCTGCAGGCTATGGATCGGGCCGGAAAACTCAAGTTCCCTATGATGCTGGTCAACGACGCGGCCTGCAAGCATTTCTTTGACAATCGTTACGGCACAGGCCAGTCGGTTTGGGACGGGATAAACCGCACAACCAACTTGATCGTGGCCGGAAAGGATGTCGTGGTGGCCGGTTACGGCTGGTGCGGCAAAGGCGTGGCGATGAGGGCTAAAGGATTGGGAGCCAGGGTGATAGTCACTGAGGTTGACCCTATAAAGGCGATGGAAGCGGTCATGGACGGGTTCAGGGTGATGAGCATGAAGGAGGCCGCCCCTATCGGGGACATATTCGTGACAGTCACGGGCTGCGAGGATGTGATTACCAAAGAGCATTTCCTGCTCATGAAAGACGGCGCGATTTGCTGCAACGCAGGCCATTTCGACTGCGAGGTGTCCGTGCGTGACCTTAAAGAAATAGCTGTGAGTGAAGGCATTGCCAGGGCCAACATCCAGGAATATGCCCTCGCCAACGGCCGCAAGGTCTATGTGATAGCCGAAGGACGGCTTGTCAACCTTGCCGCGGGAGATGGTCACCCCGCAGAGATTATGGACATGTCTTTCGCCATCCAGGCTTTGAGCGCCAATTACCTGGTGGAAAACAAGGCGGCCCTTCGACAAGCTCAGGGACCGGGCGGTGAGTATGGACCGGGCGGCATGCTCCATAATGTTCCTGCCGAGGTCGATAACGAAGTCGCTCGCCGCAAACTCGCCGACTGGGGAATAACCATCGACAAACTTACTGATAAACAACGAATTTACTTATACGGAGAATAACCTGTCATGAGACTATTTCCTATCTACACCTGGACTAAAGGAATCAGAAACTTCGACCACCGCCGACGCAAATTCTCCAACCAACCTTGGGCGCAAGGAGTGATTCTCCTCGCCTGCGTTGTCGTGGCCATGCTTCTTGCCAACCTGCCATTCACAAAAGAGCTTTATCGAAGCGTCCTTGAGACCAAGTTCTCATTGTTCTTCAAAGTCCCTGGAGGAAAAGATGTCATGTTCCCCCGGGGAATGACAATCGAGAGTTTTATCAACGACATTCTGATGACCATCTTCTTCTTCACAGTCGGCCTTGAGATTCGCCGAGAAATGAAGAATGGAGAGCTCTCAAGCGTGAAAAAAGCCTTGATGCCGGTCATCGCCGCCCTGGGTGGTGTGGTCGCCCCGGCCGTGATTTTCACCGTTGTCAACCATGGTACCGCCGCCTCATCTGGTTGGGGAATCCCCACCGCCACTGATATCGCTTTCGCTGTCGGTATCCTGTCCATTCTCGGTGATAAGGTTCCGGTGTCCCTTAAAGTCTTTCTGACCGCGCTCGCGATCGCTGATGACCTGATAGCTATCCTGGTGGTGGCGTTGTTCTACGGAGGATCGATCAACTTCGGCTTGCTGAGCATAGCTATAGCGCTTATCGTACTGATATTCATCATGAACCGTCTCGGAGAAAAGAGGGGTTGGTACTACTTTATCCCCGCCATGGCGATATGGGCGCTGTTCTACTATGCTGGAATTCATTCCACGATGTCCGGCGTGGTTATGGCCTTCCTTGTGCCTATGACCCCCAGATACAACGAGGCATACTACCGTCGCAAGAGAATACAGTACATCAACAGATTGAATGAATATAACGGGATAGCCTCCACTTCCGGAGAGTTCCCTAACGGTCCCCAGAGGCACTGCTTAAGGCGCATGGCGGTCATTTCCAAAGGCTCCATCCCGATGAGCTACCGCCTCGAGCACGCCATGGGTCCTTGGGTTAACTTCTTGATTATGCCATTGTTCGCCTTGGCTAATGCCGGAGTTGAGATTCCCGATGTGTCTTATTTCAATGTGTTCCACACGGATCCAGCCCTTGGCGGAGTGAGCATGGGTATATTCCTTGGCCTTCTGGTAGGAAAGCCGCTCGGAATCTCCCTGGCAAGCTTTATTGCCGTCAAATTGAAAGCCGGAGAGATGCCTGCAAAGGCTTCGTGGAAGATGCTGATAGCGGTGGCCTGCCTTGGTGGAATCGGCTTCACGATGTCCATTTTCGTGGACACCTTGTCGTTTGGGGACCAGGCTCCTGAAGTCATGGCTAAACTCAGGGACATGGGTAAGGTCGCCGTCTTGATGGGATCCCTCTGCGCCGGCTTGCTCGGAAGCCTGCTCATCACCATAGTGAACAAATTCGAGAAAAACTAGTCCGGCATCGGCAGGATATCCACTTCGTAGTAACCGCCTGACAGATTAGCCTTTACAGTGAATTGAGGCCAGCCGTCGACAAGGCTTGACGACTGGCGGTGGACGTGACCAGCGAAAGTAGCCAGCAAATTATGCTTCTTATGGGCCTTGATAACCTCATTCCAGAACGTGAAGGTTGTCTTTGAGTGGCCTCCCTCAGGCCACCTCGGCCTTCGCTCTATCTCATAATTACGATCCGTCGAGGCGTTCCAGTCTGGATGGCCACAACCATATCCGGTAGAAAATCCGGGAGCATAAAGAGGAATGTGCGACATCATGAGTGACGGCTTTCCCTCCTTCATCTCCTTCCTGAATATCTCCAACTGCTCCGGAAGTATCTCATACACAGAATCATCCAGCATCAACACTTTCAATCCCTTGACATCAGCCGCGTACAGCAGATGGTTCTCCCCGCG
>OMQO01000085.1 GCA_900313275.1 uncultured Bacteroidales bacterium | reverse complement strand
GTGTCCTCGACTTCGGAGCCAGGCATTACGACCCCTGGCTCGCAAGATGGACAACTCAGGACCCTATGGCCGGGAAGTACACTAGTTTAAGCCCATATTCATATTGCGCTGGGGATCCTGTGAATGTAGTGGATTTATTCGGAATGGCATTGGATGATTATTCGGTAAATCGTAGTGGTTATATTTCGTTAATAAGAAAGACCGAAGATGATTTTGACAGGCTATTTATTAGCTATTCTGAATATGGCCCGAATATCCAAAACCACCTAACCATCAAAGATAGAGAATTGCTTTCCTCGCTCGAGAAGACATATTCACTCGATTCAGCCTCGAATGCGGAATTCTCATCGGTCAAATCCACAAATAAAAAAGAGCTATTTGCCCTTTTTAAATTCCTTGCGGATAATACTGATGTCGAATGGGTTATTCACAAAGGAGGTAATGATTATTCTTTAGGAACTAAGCACAGTAAAGAAAGTGCAGGTTCATGGGATAACTATATTTTATTTTATCCAGAATCATCAATTCATTCACATCCGAACATTAAGCCGTCAATAGAGGATGAAGTCTATTCCATGGGATTTAGAAGCGCTATACCCGGTGATCAGAATCATATTGAAACAGAATATTCAACATACGGACTTCATACTCGTCAAAGTCTTGTTTATTTCCCTGAATCTAAACGAGTTTATAAGCTAAAGCCATATCATGTTCCTCGTTATATAAAAACAGTAAGTAATAGTAATCAACTATGCAATGTACGCTTTTAAAAAGTTGCTGTTTCATCTTACAGTATTGATTGTTGTATTTTCCTCTTTACTGCTTTTTTTGTTTTTGATAAAAAAAACGACAATAGAAAGCGGTCAGAAGGAATTGTCTGGACAAATAATAGATAGTGTTGTCTTCATTTCTAAGACGCTGCAGGATTCGCTTTGTTATTTTATGAATGCTGTTGATAGTTTTCCTAATCCATATGGTAACACTATTTATACTATCACATTATGTTCTGACGAACCAGATACTCTCATCAGCTTTGTTACCAATGGATTAATTGTAAGGCCAATGGTTTTTGATAAAAATGGATTGTGGTATCGAACTTCTTCAGGTCCCTCTATAGTAGGGGCTAAGAAGATTGGAGAAAAAATAGTTGCTATAAATGTTTTTTTTGAGAATGTGGATTCTCTGATTGATGCAAATTCTTTCAATAGAGATCTTTATGACTCGCTCACACGACAACGAGATGAGGTGGATAATAAGTGGGATGGATGGGAAGCTTTCTCCAGCGAGAGGTATTATAAGCTTGTTGGGAGCAAAAGCCTGATACCAATAAAATCGCGTTTTAGCAAATATGAGAAAGGTAAAGCCTATTCTATCTCATATTAAAAGAAGGTGATTGTGTACGGTATTAATTGCTGCCCAATAAAATATGTGTATGTTTTGTCTAACAGTTGACATCTTACAAGTGTTTCGAGTCGTTCCTGTTGACCTGCACGGATGGCCCAAGTCGTATTCGGCAAGCAGCTACAGTGGCGGGACCATCTTCTCGGAGAGTCTGAGGTATGCCTCACCCCAGAAGTCCGGTTCCTTCGGTTTGTGGTCCGGGATGGTATCAGAATACCAGAGCCAGCTTTACGGGGGCTCCGTGCGGACATATGATTATTTCTATGACAACGCCTCTCGTTTAGATAGTATCCCAAAAAGTGTGTCCGGATAGGTAAAAGAAAAAGTCTGTAGCTTTAAAGAGCAAAAAAGAACCTGGTAAGTTCAACTATAAAGAAACAGACTTATGCTAACTTTTACAAAGGAACAGCTTTCTAAGGTAATGTGCAAGCATGCCCATCGCTGCCATGAAACTACACGCGATCACGAATTCCGGACAACGCCCCAAGTACTTCGTGGACATAGCGTTACTATCACAATTCATTTCATACGAAAAGATTAAGGACCTTGCAATTGAGAAATACCCGATGTAAGATCCTTTGATGTTTGACCGCGCGATCAACTATTTTGATGATATTGACAGGGAAGCCATCAACAACATCAAAAAGATAAAGATGCGAATGGATTAGAGAAGAATAGAAAAACGTATTGTCAGAATGACCGGCAATCCCAACGAGATATTCAAGAATCCTCCCCTGCTTCCGTCAATTAATAAAACAACAGAGTAATAGTAGTCATAAATCGAGATTTGACAATCGCCTCACGGCCGCCTCCTGGCGGTCGTTTTTAGTCACCCCCCACCATGAAGGTACGGGATCACCCAGAATCACCCACTCATCCGCTAATCTTTAACAATCCCTTTCATTAATAATCAAACAACATGCGCTACATCATAGAGGATGACTCCTTCACCTATATGGTTGACTGGAGCAGACAGGACAAGGTCACGGACGGTTTTGAGGAAAAGTACTTCCCGACTTGCGAGGAATCAATCGAGGCATTGATGAGATTGCTTCAAAATGTCTATCCGGCGGAAACAATAGCCGACACCCTCGCTAAAGGGTTGGACGCAATGGATTACTCGGAATCCGGGAGGAAGGCGAGAAACCTGCTCGTTTCCATACCAGAAAGAGATGACTGAGTGACAGGAAATCGAGAATAAGGGAAGGATAACCCCTCCCGGATCTCCCCTTCCCCGCCAAAAACGCGACGCTCGCCACGGGATCTCCACCTGCAAGGTGGTATCCCGGCGGGCGTTTTGGCTTTCACACCAAACCCTGTCAGCCCATCGCTCCGGAAACCGGACTGTCCGGGACAGCAGTCCCGAAAGCCGGTTCCGTTCGCGAAAATAGACAGGGTTCCCCGCGAGGGGAGATAAAACATTGAAGACATGAGAAAGAAAACCGAGGCCATCCTCTTACTACTCGTCGTCATGGCGGTCACGGCGACATCCCCCTTCGGGGAAGGGACTTTGAGCCAGTACCTCGCCAACGCGGCGTGCTTCCTGGTCGGAGTGCCAGCTATAACCGGCCTGGCGGTTGCCGGGGACAAAGACAACCGGGAAAAGACAAGGCCTTCAGACAAGTCATTCCATAATCCACAATAATCAAATCATGAAATTCACAATCCAATCCGAGTCGCTGGCCAAGATGGCCGGCGATCTCTTCAAGGCGGTTCCCGCCAAACCGGTGATACCGATCCTGCAGAACTTCCTAGCCGAGTTGAGCAACGGCCTCTTCAGACTGACGGCCAGCAACGGTGAGACCACCTTACGGGGACTCCTCAAGCCGGATTCGGCCGAGAGGGACGGCAAGGCGTGCGTCCCCGCGAGAATCCTCATCGACCTCCTGCGCACGCTCCCAGCCGGAGCCGTAACGCTCGAGACCGGCGACAACGCCTCCATGTCGATCACCTGGGGCAGCGGCAGGTCATCGCTCCCGCTCTTCCCGCCGGAAGACTACCCGGCGGTGGCCACGCCGCCGAAGGACGCCCCGAGACTACAGACGACATCAGAGACACTGTCCGCGGCCATCGGAAAGACGGTATTCGCCGCCAGCTCCGACCAGACCCATCCGGCCCTGTGCGGGATCCTCTTCGACCTGGAACCTGGGACGTCAAGCATAGTGGCCTCCGACAGCGCCAAACTCGTGTGCCACTCGTTCAAGTCCCCGGACGTGAAGGGCAAGGCGTCGTTCATCCTGCCGACACACGCCGCATCTGTGCTGAGGACCATCCTGCCGAGAGAGACCAACGTCAACGTCATCTTCGGTGACAAGGTAGCGAGGTTCACGGCCGGCTCTGTTGAGATGCTCTCGAGACTAGTCGAGGCGAGGTTCCCCGACTACCGGAGGATCATACCCTCATCAAACGATAACATCATCAACGTCAACCGGGAGAGGCTGCTGGCGACCTTGAAGAGGATGGCCGTTGTGGCCGAGAAGAGGGCCCCGATCGTCAAGGTGGACCTCGACTTCAACACCATGACACTGTCATCAGAGGATCCGGCCATGTCAGTCAAGGGGTCTGAGAAACTCGAGGTGGATTACGACGGCACCGGAATGAGGATCGGCCTGAAGGTTCCCACGATGGTGGAGACACTCTCAAACATAGAGTCAGAGAACGTGGAGATCCGCCTGAAGGACGAGCGCAGGGCCGTGCTCATCCAGCCATGCGAGAGCGGCCGCGAGAACGAGCCATACGAGGCGGTGGTGATGCCGTACAGGATACAATGATACATGACGCGGTTTCTTGTTGAAGACAAAAACGAAAACACTTTCATATATAATTGATTATATTTGCGGTGATATGTAAAGACTGATAAACCAGCCAATCCACAATCAAATAAATAGTATCATTATGGAAGAGATCATCAAGAACATCAAGGCTCAGATCGCCGCCATCGAGGCCGACATCGACAAGACAGGCAACAAGGCCGCAATGGCCAGGGTACGCAAGGCCACCCTCGCTCTCGAGAAGCTAGGCAAGGAGTTCCGCAAGGTCAGCGTCAAGTAACATCAAACCTCGCCAATGGCGATGAGTTGACAAGCGGGGCCGTCCGGTTGGACGGCTCCGCTTATTTGTATATTCTTGATTAAGATTCGCTTTCCCTGGTGATGTGGCTAGGATAACATGATCATCATGCTTCAGGTCAAGATATGAACATTGGCTGATAATGTGCTGCCAGATGAGTATATGCTCATATGTGTACTATTTATGTGTCGTCGGGGCTCTCATACAGAATCATCTTGAGATAAAGGTCGTCGAAGAGATCCACAAACCATAGTGGGAACACCTCCGCCACACGCCTGTAAGCGTCCTCGTCGCGCGTCCGTATCATCACGAACTGAGACAGTGTCAGGACGGCGTTTGTCGAGAGCTCGTACCCCTTGGCCCGGTAGGCCTCCTTGACAGCCTCGACCTCCCCTCTCTCCTCCTCCGTCAGCTCCACAGTGTCGAAGCCGTACTCTGACTCCAGGGAGCAAGAGTCATCCATCAGGAAACGGTCAACACCTGGAACACGATATTCGAACCCGCTCATCTCCAATCTCCAGTTATATGGTTCTGACAGAATCCAGCCAGTCCCCTTTCACCTCGTTTCAAGGGGTCAGGCTCCCCTATTCCCTGACAGGACCAGCTTATGAATAACGGCTCTCCCATTCTTGGCATATACCACTCACATTTACGACAAGCATACGGATTGACAAGCCGGAAAGCCGGCAATCCGACAATTAACAATATCTCAAACAAACATAACCAATTCTTTTAATTTGCAACGGTTTTATTTTGTTTTACAACGAAATTTGTTATATTTGCCACAAGGAACCAGGTGCTTCGCGGACACCCTTCCGAAGGGCCAGATGTGTTATTGTATTCGGTTAACGGAGTTACCCAAATACAATAACGCCCCTCCGGGGACTCATCCGGCCCCTCCCTGACGGAGGGGGGGACGGGCTCGCTCCGTAGTCGCGCCCTTGAAGCGGGTCAAACCCGTACCGGAACATCCGCCCGGCGCCTGGAGAGTCCGCCCGGATATTCCGAAAACAGAAACCGGCAACAAATAATGTAAGACGATATGCGTCCAATCAAGGCAAACAAAAGGGACAAGATCCACACATTCCGGCTCACGGAGGCGGAGGAGGCGCAGGTTCGGTCTGACATGGCGAGCCTGGACTGCCTGTCTGTGTCCAAATACGTGCGGTACCTGCTGCTGAGGAAACGCCCGGCGGCGAAGCCGGTGAGGATGACTGACAGGGTGATACGGAACCAGATCAACGAGATATCGGCGAAGATATCCCGTATCGGCTCGAACTACAACCAGGTCGTCCGCAAGTACAACACCTCCTGCTCGGCGAGGAAAAGCAACGGCGATCCCGTGATAAACACGAGGGCCACGGTCTTCTACATGGAGAGGCTGTCAACCCTGACGGAGGAGCTACGCACCGCGCACAATTCCCTTGTCGAGAGAGTGTCCCTCCTGCGTCCCGATGACGAGAACTGACATACATATTCACCAACCATTAAAAACAAGCCATCATGCAAAACATCTTCCTTATCGGCAACATCACCTCTGACGCCGTGGTGAGGTCCGACACCCGGCAGGGAGCCAAGAGCGAGTTCGTCTCCTTCACGCTGGCGTGCAACGAGCAGCGCGGCGACGAGAGGACAGCCACGTTCTATGATGTCATCTGCGCGAGGACAGGCGTCCTCGATTACCTGAAGAAAGGGCAGAAGGTCGCCGTGAACGGCAGGTTCCGTTTCGCCGTGACCCAGGATGAATCCGGCAAGAGCCACGTCCACCTCAATGTGAGCGCGTACAACGTGGAGCTTTGCGGATTATCGGCGAGGCCCGGGGCAAAGGCAGCGGATCCCGGAACCGACTGAACTCCAGGGGTCAAGGACTTCTCTTTCAAGACACTCTGACATATCAACGGGATGGTGATCAAGATCCAGTCGTCGCACAGGTCCATGTCCGGAACCCTAGCTTACAACCAGGACAAGGTTGACGCTGGGGTGGCGCGCGTCGTGGGAACGGTGAACATACCGGGCTACGACGGCGTGGCCAGGACGGTGAGCCGGGTCTTCGAGAGCTACGAGTGGCGTAACATCAAGACCGAGAACGTGTCCTTCCAGATGTCAATCAACCCCAATCCCAACCGACCCGGCGAAAAGTTGACTGACGGTGAGGTGATGTCCCTCTCCCGCAAGCTCCTGGATGGGCTCGGTTACAGCGGACAGCCCCTGGTGGTCTACCAGCACCGTGATATCGAGAGGACGCACTACCACGTCGTCTCCATACGGACTAACCTTGAGGGCAAGAAGATCAGGGACTCGTTCGAGGAGCGCAATCTCCAGAGGCTGATGTCGCGCTACTCCAGAGAGTACCATTACGCTATAGGGAACCAAGTTCCCGAGCGGGAGGTCGGGAGGGAAGAGAGGATCCAAAGCGGCCGGTCACCCGTGGAAGCCCCATCGCGGTTCGACCCGGAGGCCGGGGACGTGCGGAAACAGTACATGGACGTCTTCAACGAGGCGCTGGGGTGGCGGTTCACAACCTTCACGCAGTTCCAGACCATCACGCGCTCCATGGGTGTCGACGCCCGCGCTGTCGAGGGTGACGGCTGGACGGTGGTCCTGCAGGGCCTCGGTGCAGACGGTCGCGGAGCCAGGGCGATGATCTCCGAGAAGGAGATGGGCGCGGGGCTCTACGCCCTCTTCGAGAGCCGCGCGGCGGAGTGCCGCAGGCTCAGGCCGAGGACAGCGGCGGAGCGCGAGGAGACCCGCAAGGCCAAATGGCGTATAGCCCGGACCGTGTCCCGCTGCCTCGAGAGGTCAAAAAGCGAGGCCCACCTGGCAAGGATGCTGGAGAGGGACGGGATCGCGATGACGCTCTCGAGGGGGGCGGACGGCTCAATCTTCGGCGCCACGTTCGCCGACAGGAGGACAAGGACGGCCTACAAGGCGTCCGAGCTGGGCGATGGCGTGAGCGTGTCCCTTTTCCGTGAGGCGGACGGCGTGACCGGCGGACGCTGGGCATCCGACGAGGCCTCTGGTCAGGAGGAAGTCGGAGGCAAGAAGGACATAGGACATGACGAGTCCGTCGCCGGCAGAATCCTCGAGGCGGCGCTGGAGATGTCCGAAGGGACCGGGGGTTCCGGCGCGCGGGATCCCCAGGCGCAGCCTGACAAGAGGAGAAAGAGACGGAAACCGAGATACACCTCCTGACAAGCCCGGACCACGGCAAGCCAATAACAGAGATAACAAGAATAACAACGATAACAAACATTCCCGGACATGGCGGGCAACAGGCAGGAATACGAGAGGGTATACTTCTTCATGCTGCTGGCGTCCTACACGGCGCTAGGGCTCAACCTGTACTATTTCGGGCACCCGTTCTTCGCCGCGGCGGGACTGAGCGGCAAGGCCGCGCGGGGGGTCATGAGGTTCCTCGCCGGAGGCGGGTTCTTCAGGTCCACGTTCACGACAAAGTCGTGGGCGTACCTGCTCATGATCCTCTCGCACATCGTCCGGACAGGCAAGGGCAGGAGAACCCCCTGGGGAGTGATCCTGCCCGTCCTCGCCGCCGGAACGCTGCTGTACTTCGTCTATCCCCTGCCGGGACGGGACATCGTACCCGGGGCGTACATCATCACCAGCCTCCTCGGCTACGCCGCTGGCGCCTGGGCGGTGGCGATGATAAGCCGGAGGCTGACGGGGTTCAAGGAGGCCGGGAACGACCGGCTCGAGAGCTGGAGGCAATGCGAGAGGCTGATGGACACCCCGGACAGCGTCAACCTCCCGATACTGTACAAGTGGAAAGGGAAGATGCGGCGAGGGTGGGCGAACTGCATCAACCCATTCCGCGGCACGATGATACTGGGAACGCCCGGGGCGGGAAAGTCGTTCTCGATATTCAACCCGTTCATAAGGCAGTCCGTCGAGAAGGGGTACGTGGCGATGTGCTACGATTACAAGTACCCCGACCTGACAAAGATCATCTACAACGAGTACCTTCTGAGGTACCCTCCCGTGAGAAACCCTCACCGAGAGCAGGGTGACGGCAGGCCGGAGTGGGTCAAGGCCCCTGACGCTCCGTCATTTTTCTTCATCAACTTCAACGACCCGAGACGGTCGCACAGGTGCAACCCCATCCACCCGTCCTACATCAAGGATCCGGCGGACTCCGCCGAGATAGCGGACATCGTCATGAAGAACGTGGCGCCGGGGACGGTCGAGAAGGAGGACTTCTTCTCCATGTCCGCG
>OMQO01000073.1 GCA_900313275.1 uncultured Bacteroidales bacterium | reverse complement strand
CACGTCGTAATCTTTGGTGATGACCTTCGAGGGAACAGTCCCGTCAGTAACAGAGATCCCGGGAGCGACGAACCCAACAAAGGGCGTCGCCGTGGCGGTTCCAGTCGTCATTGTCACAAGCATCATGGCCACTGCGGCCGATGTAAATAATTTTCTCATCTTCATAGCTTTATAATCATTAATTTAATATATTCATTTAAGTCGGGAACAGCCCTTTTCACCTTATCTCCGCAATCCTCTCGATGCCCCCGAGAAGGTCGGAATAGTACTCCTTCAATATGGCGGCCCGCTCCTCGGCGCCCAATTCTTCCGGCAACTGGTCAATCAGCGGAATCGTCTCTTCGGCGATCGCCGCAAGCTGAGCCTCCTTGCTCCCATCCACATCCGACGCGAGTATATCCTGGTACAGCCCGGCCATCTTCTCGTAATATGCCTGGCAGATAGAGGCCTGATCCTCAGGGACTTCGGCGAACCAATCTATCGGTGCGGACGGCTGCCGGCCTGTGAATATCACGACCGCGGCTACGGCCGCCGCAACCCCAGCTATCGCCGTCCAGAACCAGACCCGAACCGGTTGCCCGGAGCCTAGCCTGGCCTCGAACCGCTCAAAGTGTCCCTCCGGAAGCTCCTGATCATCAAATGCTTCCCTATTTCTCTTGATATATTCCTCCAAACTATCCATAATCTATCGATCTTTCATTTCAATCAACCTGGCCGCCAGCATCTTTCGGGCCCTTGAATATCTCGTCCGCAACGCCCCTTCGCTCTCACCCGTGATCTCACTGATTTCCTCGTAATCCAGCCCCTCAATCAGCACTAACGTCAACATAATCCTATATGAATCAGGCATTTCCGAAATCGCCCGCTTGATTTTATGAATATCCATCCCCCGCATCTCAACCTCTTCGTTCTCGGAGCCCGACACCTCCGCATATTCCTCCAAAAACAGCCGTTCTCTCTTCCGCTTCCGAACCGCATCGATTGAAGCCCTCACGCAAGTCCGCACCATCCACGCCGCCACCATCCTCTCGGAATCATCCCCGCCTTTCACGTTCCGGTCACCGCCCCGCTCACTGGAGCCGACGCTGCCATCCTGACCACCCATTCCCCTCCGAATGAACTTCAGCACCGTGTCCTGCATGATCTCCTCCGCCTCCCCAGCATCGCCGACAATCCTCAAACTGACATTGAACAGTTTGCGTGAATATCTCTTGTAAATCTCTATAGACTCTTCCCGTGTCATCGGCGTTAACGTGTCTTCCAAAAAAAGTTTCCGTGGCTTTCCAAACCACTTGCGTGGCTTTTCAAACCGCTTCCATATAATAAACGAAAACATTCCCGCTTTGTTACAAAAATCACACAAATTTTTATCCCCCGCCTGATCTAGCGCCCACAGCCCGTCCCAGCGACATAAGCCCTGCCCAGTGGCACCGCTTTCGGGCCTTTTCCGGCACCTGTGGCACCAACTCCGGCACCACAGACCCCACTTTCAAGGCCCTTCCGGCACCTGTGGCACCAACCCCGGCACCACAGACCCCACTTTCAAGCCCTTTCCGGTCCCTGTGGCACCAACCCCGGCACCACAGACCCCACTTTCAAGGCCCTTCCGGCACCTGTGGCACCAATCATGGCGCCACGAGGCTTGTTTCAGACTCTTACACCGACCTAGAGATAATAATCAGTAAACTTATAATAGGACTCATCAAGCGTGATGTGGAAACGACTGAATCTCAAGAGGATAAAGTAACTCCATCCCCCTCAAAACAGGGGATGGACAATGCCTTATTAATTGATTATAAGCCGATTACAAATCACGGCATGAGGACGCTACAAATCCGCATTTTGTAAGTCCCAAATTGGCAAGTAATTAATTAGTTGTGCATGGTAAATCGCACCATGCATCTTAATGTAAATTATTCAATGTTAATTAATTAGCAAAAACGGGCGTGCTGAAGTGGCGAGTTGCGAGCAGCCGGGAGAGTGCAGCGAATAGAGTGCAGCGGGGCGGAGCGACTGCAGCGGAGCGACTGGGCGGAGCGACTGGGCGCAGCGACTGGGCGAAGCGACTGGGCGAAGCGACTGGGCGAAGCTGCGGGGCGGACGCTCCGAAGCGAACTTAGGAGAACGGACGTGGCGAGCGAAGGCCAGGCCTGCCAAAGGCGAGCGTGTGTTTGAGGGCCGCAGTCCCGAGTTAGCGAGCGGCCGGGCATGGCCGACGCGAGTAGTCCGGGCGACGTCTAGCGAGGGGCGTGCCGCCCCGCAGCGGCGTCAGCCGGTAGCCGGCCCTTCGACAGGCTCAGGGACCGGGAAGGGGGCTCAGGCCCTTCGACAGGCTCAGGGACCGGGAAAGGGGCTCCGGCCCTTCGGCAGGCTCAGGGTGGTTCGACAGGCTCACCAACCGGGAGATCCTTCGCTGCGGTCGGGATGACAGCCGGCCCTGCGGCAGGCTCAGGGACCGGGAAGGGGGCTCACAGGCCCTTCGACAGGCTCAGGGACCGGGAAAGGGCACAAACAATAAGCGGGCAGTGCTGTTGGCCTGCCCGCTGGGAAAATATAGAAAAAAGTATTGGATGTATCGAAGTCTAAGCGTTCTCGAAGCGTCCTTTAGGCGTCGCCGCCATCGTCATCGCCGCCGTACTGGGAGATGTTGTCGTCCGGAAGCGTAGACTCGGCCGAAGCATCGGCAGAGGATCCTGCGACCTCCTCATTTCCAGCATCTTCCTCACCCTCAAGCCAACGCTCAAGAGCCTCCGCGTCATCAGTCTTGATCTTAATCTTCACAAGATAGATAGCATCCTGCGTCTCAATCGTCACGGCGTGGAACGACGTGCCGTCAGGCTTCGGATACTTGACGATGTCGGGCAGATAATCATTGAACCCCTTGGGATATTTCTCGTTGAATGCGGCGGCTAATTCCTCCGACATATTCTCGAAACTCACTACGTGCCTCTTCCTTGAATCTGGATTCATATTCTTACTTCAGTTAGCGGTGCAATATTAAAACAAATTTTTGAATAGCGACACATTAATATCACTTTTTTCTGAAGAAAAATGATTTCTGACGCTTCTTCCGCTCCGGATCCCTCTCAACAAACACCGGACGCATGGTCCGAGGGTCCAATCCAGTGTAGTACATGACCGATGAAGTCGTCATCGGAGTCGGAGTGAAATCCTGCACCTGGTCCATGAATATTCCCCTTAATGCCGGATGCCTCGAAAGGTTCTCCATGTCCTTCATCGTGCAGCCAGGATGGGATGAGATGAAATAGGGCACGATCCCAGTACGACGGCCGTTCTCACGGCAGATCTTGTCGAACTCGAAACGGAGCCTCTCGAAAAGCTTGAAAGAAGGCTTCCCGAGGTACTGAAGCACCTTATCCTCAGTGTGTTCCGGAGCGACCTTGAGGCGCCCTGAAGTGTGGTCCAGCACAAGGGTCCGGAGATACGGCCGGGAAGTCTCATCCACAAAGCCGTCAGGAGTCAGGAACAAGTCGTAACGGATGCCGCTGCCTATGTAGGAATGCCGCACTCCAGGAACGGCGTCCACGGCCTTGTAAAGGTCGAGCAACGCGCGATGGGAGCGGTTCATATTCACGCAGACCGAAGGGAACAGGCAGGACTTACGGCGGCATTTTGCGCACAAAGAAGGGTCCTTCCCTTTCATCATGTACATGTTGGCCGTCGGAGCTCCGAGGTCGGAGATATTCCCGGAGAACTCAGGCATGGCGGCCAGCTTACGCACCTCAGACACAATGGATTCCTTTGACCTGGACTGGATGAATTTGCCCTGGTGAGCGGCGATTGTGCAGAAGTTGCAGCCGCCAAAACATCCCCGGTGAGTGATGATCGAGTCCTTGATCATGTCGTACGCGGGGATCCTTTTCCCACGATAACGAGGGTGCGGAAGTTTGGTAAAAGGCAGGTCCCAGAACGAGTCCATCTCCTCAGTCGTGGACGGCGGGCAAGGTGGGTTGACTTGGATGTACCCGTCCCCGACCGGCTCTACCAAAACCTTGGCATGCAGCATGTTGGCGTTAGTCTCGATAATATGGAAATTCTCTGCGACGCACTTCTTGTCGCGAAGGCATTCCTCGAAAGACTTCAAGACCAAGGCGTCCGCTGACCCCTTGTAATGCCCGGTCATCTTGAAAGCGATCTGCGGGATCTGCCTGATCTGGTGAGGGCTGCGGCGGTCCTCAATGGCCCGGGTCAACTCAAGCATAGGCTTCTCACCCATCCCGTAGCACAAGTAGTCAGCAGGGCACCATTCCAAGATAGACGGCCTCAGCTCATCTTTCCAGTAATCGTAGTGAGCAAGGCGGCGCAGCGAGGCCTCGACTCCCCCGATCACGACCGGAACGTCCGGATAGAGCTCTTTCAGGATCCGGGAATATACGCTCACGGCGTAATCAGGCCTGGCTCCCGCCTTGCCTTCCGGTGTGTAGGCGTCGTCGTGGCGCAGGCGCTTCCCGGCGGTGTAGTGGTTGACCATGGAGTCCATGGCACCTGAATTAACGGCGAAATAAAGCCTGGGAGCTCCGAGTTTCCTGAAGTCGCGAAGGTCGTCCCTCCAGTTGGGCTGGGGCACGATGGCGATCCTGTAGCCGAACTTCTGGAGCCAGCGGGAGATACACGCGGCACCGAAAGACGGGTGGTCCACAAAGGCATCACCTGTGAAAAAGATGATGTCGATGTAGTCCCATCCGAGGGCCTCGACTTCCTTCTTCGAGGTCGGGAACATGTAGGCAGGCTCAGCCATCCGCTTGATATTCAATTAAAAACTGACGGTAACCTTAGCAGGGAATATGTACCCGGGATCATTACGGGAATAAAGGGTCTCCTTCATAAGGGCGGAAGAGCGCTGGAGCTTACCCTCGAAGAGGGTCTTCCCGGCATATTCCACCTTAACAGGTCGGTCGAGATCCACGATAGCATCGTTGAGCCAAAGAGTAAGCGAGGGATAGTCGCAGCGCTCGATGACGATCTTGTTCTTGTCGGTGGAGAGGCGGACTTCTTTCCCACGGGCGATAGCGCCTTCAGGGGCCTCTAGCCAGTAGAAACACTTCCTCAAGACTTCCTCCTGCTTCCAGACTATGTTCTTCGGAGCGGGATTCCTCTTGTAATCGGCCATCCATGCCACGGCAGCGGTATCGACCCGGTTCATCCAGTGGCCGGCTCCCTCAACGATTGTTGTCTTGTGGATATATCCTTGAGGATCAGCCTTTTGGAGTGCGTCCATCTCTTCTCCCCTCTCACGGCAACGGGTGTTGCGGTCATAGGCGGCGTCCTCGCCTCCACACCAGATCATGAAGGGAGTGTTGCGAAGATTCACGAGACCCACATCACCGGGATGGCCGGCCATCATCGAGGCGGCTGCCCAATGGTCGGCAAGTCTCGGAGCTTCTCTCCACACACCGTCACCTCCAGCGGAATAGCCCATGATATAGACCTTATCCGGGTTGACATCAAGATAGGCTACGCACATCCTGATGACCTGCTCATAGAGCGGATCAATCCCTTCGTGGAACCAAAGATCCCAAGTGTTCCAAGGTGCCCTCGGTGCCACATAGACCGCATTCTGGGGCTTGTAGAGGCGCTTCTGGTTGTCCCATTGCTGGTCGTTGAGCCTTGGAGGGGCTCCGCCGCCACCATGGAGGGAGATGTACAGCGAATAGCCGTCAGCGGGTTTCTCGCCGTAAACCGCCCACCAGAGGGGCATCCGCAGCTCGCCATCCTTCGCCACCTTGCTGTTGAACACATCAGCGGTCGCGATCTTGCTGTCAGCAATCCATTGAGCTGTAAGCGTTTGGGAATATTCAGCGGCAGCCTTGGCGCTCAATTTCTTGTCGGAAGCGTCGCCAGACACGGTCTTAGCGTTTCCACAGCCGAGAAGCGTCAACGCGGCCATGGATAGGGTGATGATCATTCTGTCCATATTGTTCGTCTTAAGTGTGTCAAAGGATGGATCACATCCTCTCGGGCAGTTCGATGCCGAGGATGCCCATAGCCCTGCGGAGGGCGGCCGAGAGGGTATCGATCAACACGAGACGAGCCTGCAGGACGGAGGCGTCCTCCTCCTTCAGGATCGGGGTCTCGTGGTAGTATTGGTTAAACTCCTTCGCCATGTCGTAGGCGTAGTTGGCGATGACGGCCGGAGAGAATGCGGCGGCCGCTTCCGCCACCTTCGAAGGGAAGATGTTGAGCAGCTTGATGATACGTATCTCTTTGGAGCTCAGTTCGACCTGAGGGATCGCGGAGGAATAGGAGACTCCCCTCTCAGCGGCTTTGCGGAGAATGGAGCGGATCCTCGCGTGGGTGTACTGGATGAAGGGGCCGGTGTTGCCGTTGAAATCGATGGACTCCTTAGGGTTGAAGAGCATGGTCTTCTTGGGATCCACCTTGATTATGAAATACTTCAACGCTCCAAGTCCTATCATGTGGAAAAGCTTATCCTTTTCCTCTTCGGACATGTCAGCGAGTTTTCCGGACTCCTCGGAGGTCGCCTTGGCTTCCTGGTACATCTTCTCTATCAAGTCGTCCGCGTCAACCACGGTTCCCTCCCTTGACTTCATCTTGCCCTCGGGAAGCTCCACCATACCATAGGAGAGGTGGAATATATTGTCCGACCAGCTAAAGCCCAACTTCTTGAGAATGAGCTTCAAAACCTGGAAGTGGTAGTTCTGCTCGTCGCCCACGACATAGACATGGGAGTCAAGGCTGTACTCGGCGAATCTCCTCTCTGCGGTACCGAGATCCTGGGTGATATAGACCGAGGTGCCGTCGGAACGGAGCAGGAGCTTGCGGTCCAGCCCGTCGGCGGTAAGGTCGCACCAGACGGAACCATCGGGATCCTGTACGAATACTCCTTTGTCAAGTCCCTCCTGGACAAGAGACTTGCCGAGGAGATAGGTCTGGCTCTCGAAATAGGTCTTGTCAAAGGATATCCCAAGGGCATCGTAGGTCTGCTGGAAACCGTCCAGGACCCATTTGTTCATCGTCTGCCAGAGGTCCCTGACCTGCTTGTCGCCGGCTTCCCAGGCGCGGAGCATCTCATGGGCTTCTTTCAGGCATGGAGCCTCCTTCTTGGCCTGCTCTTTATCCATCCCGGATGCGACCAGGTCATCAACTTCCTTATTGAATATGTCGTTGAAAGCCACGTACATATCTCCGACAAGATGGTCGCCCTTCTTTCCTGTCGACTCAGGGGTGGCGCCTCCGCCGACCTTCTGCCAGGCCAGCATGGACTTGCAGATGTGGACTCCGCGGTCATTGACGAGGGTGGTCTTGATCACATTGTTGCCGCTGGCTTTAAGGAGCCTGGAGACGGAGTCTCCCAGGAGGTTGTTCCTGATGTGGCCGAGGTGGAGAGGCTTGTTGGTGTTGGGAGAGCTGAACTCTACCATCACGTTCTTCCCCGTGGAGGGAAGGAAGCCGTAGTCGGGATCAGCGGCTATCTCGGCGAACAACTCGTTCCAGTAGATGTTGGAGAAAAGAATATTCAAGAAACCCTTAACACAGTTGTAACCAGCGATTTCCGGGACATTAGCGACAAGCCAGTCGCCAATCGCCTTACCGGTGTTCTCTGGTGTGGTGCGGGACATCCTTAAAAGAGGGAAGACGACCAGTGTGTAGTCGCCTTCGAACTCTTTGCGCGTCAGACCCACTTGCAGGGCGGACGGCTCGATCTCGGTGTTGTAAACCGCCTTTATGGCTTCTGAAGCCTTCGAGGCAATGAACAAGTCTGGTGTCATCCTAGCCTAGATAGGTTTTAAGGTGTTTGCTGGCTGAAGGCTTCTTGAGTTTGCGGATAGCCTTCTCCTTTATCTGGCGGACACGCTCACGAGTGAGGTCAAGCCTCTCGCCTATTTCCTCGAGAGTCATCTCCTGGCAGCCGATGCCGAAGAAACTCTTGATGATCTCCCTCTCACGGCCTGTGAGGATCTGGAGCGAACGCTCGATCTCGGTGCTGAGGGACTCATAGACAAGACCTTTGTCTGCCATCGGGGAGTCGTCGTTGGGAATGACATCAAGAAGACTGTTGTCCTCTCCTTCCACGAAGGGGGCATCGACAGAAACGTGCCTTCCGGAGACCCTGAGGGTGTCTGAGATCTTGTCCTGGGGAATGTCGATCATCTCAGCGAGCTCCTCATTGGACGGAGCCCTCTCGTTTTTCTGCTCGAACTGGGAGAGAGCCTTGTTGATCTTGTTGAGAGAGCCCACCTGGTTAAGCGGGAGCCTGACGATCCTGGACTGCTCGGCGAGAGCCTGCAGGATCGACTGACGGATCCACCACACAGCGTAGGAGATGAACTTGAAGCCTCTGGTCTCATCGAACTTCTCGGCGGCCTTGATCAGACCGAGGTTGCCTTCGCTGATAAGGTCCGGCAGGCTCAAGCCCTGGTTCTGGTACTGCTTCGCCACGGACACGACGAACCTGAGATTGGCCCTGGTGAGTTTCTCAAGGGCTTCCTGGTCGCCTTTGCGGATCCGCTGCGACAGCTCTACCTCCTCTTCCGGGGACACCAACTCCTCGCGGCCGATCTCCTGGAGATACTTGTCCAGCGACGCGCTCTCGCGGTTGGTGATGGATTTTGTGATTTTAAGTTGCCTCATATCATTACAATAAAAAACATTCCCGACAAGGCACCAATGTGCCCTGCCGGGAACATTGATCAAGTGCCTGTGTTAATCTTTGCCGAAGCCGAAGAAAGCCTTACGGCCGTTGGCGGTGACGCCTTCAACATAGACAGACCTCTTTGCGGCCTTCGCTATGTCAACGACATCTTGAGGTTTGTTCACGGGCTGGTCATTCACGTAGGTGATGACGAGTCCCTCAGAAGCGCCTGCCTCGAGCATTTTGCCTGTGCTGACAGAAGTCACTAACACGCCATGGCTCAAACCAAGCTTTTCCAGAGTCTCTTTCGGGGCTTCCTTGAGAGTCGTTCCATAGAACGCTATCTCACCATCACCGATCACAGTGCCGTTCTCCGAGCTGCTGCCCTGGAAGGTCACGTCGATGGTCTTCTCTTTGCCTTCACGAAGAATGAGGAGCTTGGCCTTATCGCCAGGATGGAAGGAATTGACTTTCACCTGAACAGCCGATCCGTTCTTAAGTCTCTGGCCGTCGATTCCAAGCAGAATGTCGCCATTCTTCACGCCGGCTTTGTCAGCCGAGCCACCCTTGACAACCTCATCAATATATACGCCCTCAAGAGAAGAAAGTTTCATTTTTTTCGACATGTCGTCAACGGAGTCGTACTCAAGCTTCTTGGCGAGGCCCTCGTTGAGGTCGATCATCTTGATACCAAGGACAGCCCTCTTGACGGATCCGAAGTCGATAAGGTCACCTACAACCTTCTTGACGATGTTGGCGGGAACGGCGAATGAATAGCCGGAATAGGATCCGGTCTGGGAGACGATGGCGGTGTTGATGCCCACCAGCTCACCGGTCTTGTTGACAAGGGCTCCACCGGAGTTACCAGGGTTGACGGCGGCATCGGTCTGAATGAAGGACTCGATCTGGAGGGTGGTCTGCTCACGAGGGTCATGGGCCATCTGGCGGCCTTTCGCGCTGACTATACCGGCAGTGATGGTGCC
>OMQO01000055.1 GCA_900313275.1 uncultured Bacteroidales bacterium | reverse complement strand
CGTTGGCCGGAATCAATGTCGGGATGTTCCCCGCCAAAGGAGCGTTGCTTATCTTCGCCCACAGGGTCAACGGTATGGTGATCAACCGTTGCCGCAAGCCTGCCAATGCTGATATCCTTGTTCCTGGTGATACTGTTTGTATTATAGGAACCACCTCTACCAGAGTTCCTTACGAAGAGTGTGATGATGTCAGGGTGACTCCGGAGGAGGTTGATCTTCTGCTCTCCGAAGGGGCGAAACTCGCTCCTTGCCTAAATCATACAAGGATTCTCCGAGGCTATGCCGGCGTCCGTCCTTTGGTCTCAGCTGATAATGATCCGTCTGGCAGGAATATAAGCCGCGGTATTGTTTGTCTGGACCATGAGAAACGAGACGGTGTCAAAGGCTTTGTCACAATCACAGGTGGAAAACTGATGACCTACCGTTTTATGGCTCAGATAGCCACCGATATGGTTTGTGACAAACTGGGAGTTAAAGTAGGATGTGTGACCGCACGCAAGCCGCTGCCAGGATCTGAAGGTGGTGGCATTGAGAAGATAGCCAAGAAAATCTGGGAAGTACCAACCATGGCCCAAAAAGCATCTGTCGGGCGATTCGGTTCCAGAGCGGCTGTCCTAGGCTTCGATGACGATAATGCGGGAGTGGTTTGTGAGTGCGAGGAAGTGACTGTGGCTGAGGTAGATGCGGCAATCGGACATCTTGAGGTCGGGAATCTTGTCGATCTCAGGCGAAGGACTCGTGTAGGTATGGGACCTTGTCAAGGAGAACTTTGCGCCTGCCGTGCGGCTGGCCGTCTTGCCAAGGCTGACGGTTGTGTCTCGAAGGCACGTGAGGATCTGAAATCTTTCATGCGTGAGAGGTGGAAGGGCATGTATCCCGTAGCGTGGGGTGAGACCCTCAGGGAGAGCGTTTACACCCAGTGGGTTTATTCGGAAGTACTTGGATTGAACGAGAATAAATGAGGTTTGACACTATACTGATCGGAGGAGGGCTCTCCTCGCTTGTCTGCGGTATCAGGCTGCAGCGTTCCGGCCGGAGATGCCTCATCGTCTCGGCTGGCCAGAACGCCCTGCATTTCTCATCGGGCGCTTTCGGTCTTTTGGGAAAGCTTCCTGATGGAACTGAAGTCCAGGAACCGCTGAAAGCATTGAGCTTCCTGCCGGAGAATCACCCTTATTCGAAAATCGGGGTTGACAGGATCGCGGAATATGCTTCAATGGTCCCCGGCTTTTTTGATTCTTGTGGGTTAAAGCTTCATGGCACCCAAGGGACTGAGACAGACTTTCCTCACAATGGGTATAGACTGACTCCGATGGGGAGCCTGAAGCCCGCATGGCTTGCGATGGAAGATGTGACATTGCTACCATCCCGAGATGATTTGAGATGGAGTAAGGCATTGATAGTCAATTTCCATGGCTTTTTGGATTTCAATGACGGCTTCATAGCTGAGGGGCTTGGGAAGAGGGGAGTGAATTGCCGTGTCGAGACTGTCTCAATCGAAGATGTGGAGAGTCTTAGGGCGAACCCTACCGAGATGCGCTCAGTGGGTATAGCGAGGATGATGGCCAAGGAGAAGAATTGGAAAGAGTTTGGGGAGAGTGTCAGGAAACTCTTTAATGGAGAGGACCTGGTGATTGTCCCGGCTGTATTCGGCTTTAACAATGCTGTCATTGTGGAGTGGCTGCGTGAGATGATCCCCGCGGAGGTAATGTTCGTAGGCACCATGCCTCCTTCTGTTCCTGGAATCAGGGGGCAAATATTCTTGAAAAGAGCTTTCGAGGCTGTAGGAGGCACCTTCCTGGCTGGCGACACTGTTCTTGACCCATTGCTTGAGGATGGTCTTGTGAAAGGAGTGCACACCGCCAATCTAGGCTCTATCACTCTTACGGCGGACAACTATGTTCTTGCCAGTGGCAACTTGTTCGGGAAAGGCCTTGAGGCTACTCCGGATCGTGTTTTTGAGCCGGTTTTCGGTCTTGATACCGACTTCCCGTCTGACCGTGCCGAATGGTGCGACCAAGACTTCTTCGCTGAGCAGGGCTATGCCGCTTTTGGTGTGGTCTGCGACAATTCATTCAGGCCTTTTAAGGACGGAATGACAGTTGACAATCTTTTCGTTATTGGTTCCGAGGTCGGCGGTTGTAACTCCCTCTATGAGGGAAGTGGTGCCGGAGTCGCGATAATGACAGCTTTAAGTGTGGCGGATAGCATAATAACGGGGGAATAGCCATGCAGGAAAAGAATGTCAGTTTCAACAATTTCGAGCAGTGCATCAAGTGCACGATCTGCACAGCATATTGCCCTGTTGTGGCGGTGAATCCTCACTATCCCGGACCCAAGCAAGGCGGTCCTGATGGTGAACGCTTACGCATTAAGAATAAGTTCTTTTTCGATGAGAACTTAAAGTATTGCATGAACTGCAAACGGTGCGAGGTCGCCTGCCCTTCGGGGGTTAAGATAGCCGATCTTATCCACTCCGCCAGAAGGCGTTACGGAAGGGATATTCCTGAACTTCGTGACCGCATTCTCGCCCACACTGATCTTATGGGAAAGTTGGCCCGTCCGGTCGCTCCGTTAGCTAATTGGCTGGTCGCCGCGAAACCTGTCAAGACGTTCATGGATGTCATGATGGACATTGAGAAGGAGAGGACTTTCCCAAAATACCAGAGAAGGGGCTTTATCAAGTGGTTCAAGAAAGAGGCTGCCGGTCTTCAAGACAAGTATTCAAAGAAAGTAGCCTTCTTCCATGGTTGTTCGACTGAGTTCCAGCACCCTGAAGTTGGGGGGGCTTTCGTTAGCGTTATGAATGCCATAGGTTATGGAGTCGAGCTTGTCGATGAGAAATGCTGCGGCGTCGCGATGATTTCGAATGCCCTTTGGGATTCCGCCAGGCGTCATGCCGAACACAATGTAAAGGTCTTAGGGAAAGCTGTTTCACGAGGGTTACCGGTTGTGGGAGTCTCATCGACCTGTGTTTTCACAATGCGGGATGAATATCCTGACGTTCTTGCCGTTGACAATTCCTCTGTAAGGGACAACATAACGATGGTTGAGAAGTTCATTTTCGAGCTTGTTGACTCTGGTGCTGTAAAACTGGTTTTCAAAGAAGACTATCGCGCCAGAATCGCATACCATGTGCCTTGTCATAATGAGAAACTGGGTTGGGGAATATTCACCAAAGCATTGGTGGGCATGATTCCGGGTGTCTCCCTTACTGTACTTGACAGCAATTGTTGCGGCATGGCTGGGACATATGGTTTCAAGAAAGAGAACTACAAGTATTCCCAAGAGATCGGGCGGCCGCTTTTTGAGCAGATCAGGTCGCTTTCCCCAGACTTTGTTTGTTGTGAGTGTGAGACTTGCAAGTGGCAGATTGAGATGTCAACCGGCTACACAGTGCTCAACCCGATAGTCATTCTTGCTGAGGCTCTTGATCTGGAAGCCACAGCTGCGGCTAATTCTTGAATCTTTTTATTAAATTAGCGGCCAAATAGGTGGGGCGATCCGCCGCGCCACGGGATTTGTCCCGTGGTGAGGAAAGTCCGGACAGGTCAGGGCACCCTGCTGGGGAAAGCCCAGGCGGGAGTAATCTCGGGCAGCCGTGACAGAAAACAACCGCCATCTTCGGATGGTAAGGGTGAAAACGTGAGGCAAGAGCTCACGACGCGGGTCTGGCGACAGTCCGCGGGCACGGCACCAAGGCCTGCAAAACCAAATATACTGGCAGATGAGGGCTGCCCGTCCGATGCCAGGGGGTAGGTCGCGTAGATAAATGACGGATTTAAAAACAGAAACCGGCTTACGGCCCCACCTTTTTTCTTATTAATCTGACGTCATGCCATCTAAAAAGAAAGTGGAGAATATGTTCGATAGCATCGCTAACGACTATGACTCCTTGAATCATGTCTTGTCACTGTCGATAGACAAAATCTGGAGACGTAGGGCACTGAAGAAGATAGTGGATGCGGGTGAGAATCCATATGTTCTTGACGTGGCCTGCGGCACTGGCGACTTCTCTATCGCTATCGCTAAAGCCCTTGGCAGGGGGAGGGTTACAGGAGTGGATATTTCCAAAGGAATGCTTGAAGTAATGCGTCAGAAAGTATTGAAAAACAATTTAGAAAGTATTATCATAGAAGAGATTGGCGATGGTGAGGATTTGAGGTTTGGCACCGCTTCTTTCGACCGTGTAGTCAATGCCTTCGGGATAAGGAATTTCGAAGACAGGGACAAAGGTTTAAGGGAGGCTCTACGGGTTCTGAAGCCTGGAGGGCGACTGGTGATCCTTGAGCTATCAAGGCCGGAGAACAAGATCACGCGCTGGTTCTATGATCTGTATTTCTTGAATATCCTTCCCAAAATAGGCGGAAGAATCTCTGGTGACAAAGCCGCTTACGCATACCTGCCAGCATCGGTAAAAGCCTTCCCAAGAAAGAATGACTTTATGGATCAGATGCGGTCAGCGGGCTTTAAGAATGTGACTCACAAGGCTCTCACCTTTGGGGTTTGCAGGATGTACACCGGAGAGAAAGAATAACTTGGAGCATTTTTTGATTATATTTGTGCGCTAGACAAAAGCTTGTTATGACCATGAATAGGAAATCGTTGATAATCTTGATATTAGCCGCGGTGATGATTTCGATGTCTTCTTGTGCGGCGAAGGTGAAGCAGTACAAAGTCAAGGTTGTGAAGGAGTATCCCCACGATGAGATGTCCTACACTCAAGGACTTTTCTTCCAGGGTGACAAGATTATCGAGACGACTGGCCAGTACGGCGAATCGACATTGAGACTGGTGGAACTCGCCACTGGCAAGGCACTCAAGAAATTCAGTTTCGAGCGTAAGTACTTCATAGAAGGTTCAGTGGAGTTGGACGGCGAGATCTTTATCCTGACTTGGCAGAACAAGGTTGCTTTCATCTATGACGCGAACACCCTTGAATACAAGCAGACGTATAGTTATCCCCGAGAGGGATGGGGATTGACAACCGACGGTAAGAGCCTTATCGCCAGTGACGGGTCATCCAGACTCTACTGGATGGACAAGTCTTTCAGACATCAGAAGTCATTGGTTGTCAAGATGAACGGCCGTCCTATCAACCAACTGAATGAACTTGAGTGGATAGACGGTAAGATCTGGGCCAACGTCTATATGACCGACATGATCCTCATCATCAATCCGGAGAATGGCGAGGTTGAGGCGACTGTGGATTGCACAGGCCTCCTTCCCAGGCATCTCCGTGACCAGTACACAGATGTCTTGAACGGAATAGCCTACGATCCGTCCACAAAAAAGGTTTTCCTGACAGGAAAGTATTGGAAACGTCTCTACGAAGTGGAACTCGTTCAGAAAAAATAGCTATATTCGCGTCTGAAATAAGCGGGGGTACCGGATGCCAATCCCGTCCGGTTGAGATCATACCCATTGAACCTGATGCGGGTAATTCCGTCGTAGGGAAGCATAATCTCAAAAGCGCCTTGAAGGCGTCCCCTCGCATTAATATTTATTATTATGCGAGTTTTTCTTTTCTCAGCGGCTGTCGCCGCTACCATCATGTCCACCGCTGCCTTGAAGGCTCAGGATGTCAATGACACAACCCGGGTCGAGGCGCTGGAAGCTTCTATGGTTCAGAGCGTTATGGCATCCAAGGAGGCTCCTTTCGCTGTATCGAATGTCGGACGCTCGACTCTTGGGGAGTTCTCGAAATCTGGCAAGGAGATTCCTTTCTTGTTGTCATCCACTCCAGGAGTGCTATCTTGGAGTGAAAACGGTGTCGGTACCGGAACCACGTATCTCCGGATCAGGGGAGCGGGGGATTCAAGGATCAACGTGACCATTGACGGAGTGCCGCTCAACTCTCCGGAAGACCAGGCGGTGTTCTGGGCTAACATGAACAGCTACAGTCATTTCCTTGAAAGTATTCAAATCCAAAGGGGAGTGGGTACATCCACGAATGGCGATGGCGCCTTTGGAGGAAGCGTGGCGCTCCGTACTAAAGCCATATCATACGATCCCTCTGTCATATTCAGTGGTTCGTATGGGAGTTACAACACTTATAACTCTGGCTTGACCGTGTCATCCGGTCTTCTCGGAAGGCATCTCATACTTGACGGGGCTTTCCATACGACGGGGACCGACGGCTTTATACATGGGACATCAGGAAAGTCCGGATCGTGGTACGGAGGCCTTACTTGGCTCGGCCGTTCTTTCATCCTAAAGTACAGGAATATAGGTAATTACGAGCAGACTGGTCAGGCTTGGAACGGGATCACCGCGGGAAATGGTGATTACAGTCTTATGGACGGCTCGTATGACGACGGTTCCTGGAGCTATACGACCAAGACTGGGATCAAGACTTACAAAGACATCTATGATAATGGCTTGGGTCGTTTCAACAGCCTTTATGAGCGGATAGCTACCGGAGATGATGGCCTATTCATTAAAGACTCAAATGGTTATGTGACCCAGAGATACATGATGCGTGACGGCTCCTTCTGGCCGAAGACCACTGACAATTTCTGGCAGGACCATAACATTCTTTCCGTCGCGTTCAACCTGTCGGATAGCTGGAAGGCCAATCTGGCCGCACATTACACACATGGTCATGGCTACTATGAGGAGTTCCGTCCTGACAATAAACCAAAGAAGTTCGGAATCACCGATCCTGCTGTCAAGAAAACGGACTTCGTCCGGCGAAAAGGGCTCACCCAGGACACCTATGGACTGGTCGGAAATGTCAGCTACACGAGCGAGCGGGTTGACCTTATCGCTGGCTTTTCCGCCCAGAATTTCGATGGCAACCATTATGGCTATTTGACTTACATCAAGGATCAGGCAATGTCTGACAGGCTCCTTGCCGGTGGTTATTACAAGTATTACGATTCCGATGCGGCAAAGTTGGATGGAAGCGCCTTTGTAAAAGGGACTTACCGTTTCGGGAAGAACTTTAGTGCTTTCGCTGATGTGCAGTACCGCCATGTCGGATACAAGACCGACGGGATCAATGACAAGTTTTACAAGGAAGGTGACCGCTGGTACAACCAACCCCTCAATATTGACGAGAAATATGATTTCGTTAACCCGAAGGTTGGTTTCAGCTGGGTCTCTGGTCCCAACAACGCATATGCTTCAGTTGCCATGAGCCATAGGGAGCCCCAGAGGGACAACTTTACTGACAACTACAAGTACCCTTTCCCACTCCCGGAGAGCGTGATTGATTACGAGTTCGGTTATCAATTCAATACCAAGCGTTTCCAGGCCGGCGCCAACATCTATTACATGGATTATGACAACCAGCTTGTCCAGACTGGTGAATTGAGTGAGATAGGGGAGCCGTTGACTACGAACATCAAGAAGTCATATAGGACCGGAATAGAGTTGACAGCCGCTTGGGTGGTGCTGCCTTTCCTCACTTTGGAAGGTAATGCCGCTCTAAGCGAGAACAAACTCAAGGATTTCACGGAAATGGCCAGCGTCGATTGGGATGATTCTTTCAGGGCGATTCATTATGACAATTCGCCTTTGGCTTTTTCTCCTTCGGCTATCCTGAATGGTTTTATCCGCTTCGAAGCCGGAGCTTTCAAAGCGGTATGGCACACCGATTATGTCTCCAGGCAATATCTTGACAACACTGGTAACACGGATCGTTCCCTGCCGGCTTATTCATTCTCTGACATCAATCTTTCCTACACTTTGAGTTTCCCTAAGCTTCTGGTTAAGGAGGCTGTGCTTGGCTTCAATGTCGGCAATGTGTTTAATGCCAGGAAGGCCACCAGCGGTTGGGTGTATTCCTCAATTCTAGATGGTTACGGCCATCCTGACTCAAACCGTTACTACCAAATCGGTTTTATTCCGATGGCTGGTAGGACAATCATGGGGAGCATAAGCCTAAAATTCTAAATATTGTGCTATATTTGTACGATATTTGGTTTTTATGGCACTGCTGCTGACTTTCTTATTCGGAACCCTTCTAGTCTCGTTCCTCTGCTCTGTTCTCGAGGCGACGCTGATGTCCACCCCGCTTTCCTTTATCACGATGAGGAAAGAGCAGGGTTATAAACTGGCGGACAAGTTCCTGGACTATAAGACTGACACAGAGAAACCTCTTGCGGCGATCTTGTCTCTCAACACGATCGCCAACACCGTCGGCGCCGCTGGTGTCGGCCGTCAGGCAACGATACTATTCGGCAGCACTTGGTTTGGTATCATCTCTGCCATAATGACGCTTTTGATCCTGGTTTTCGCCGAGATCGTCCCCAAGACCATCGGAACCTCTTACTGGAAGCACTTGATGGGTTTCGCAACCCGGATGATCTCGCTCCTGATTGTCTTGATGTATCCTTTGGTCCTCTTGGCAAGCCTGCTGGGCAAGATCTTCTCCAAGGATGAGGAGGAGGCCGCGGTGAGTCGCGAGGAAGTCACCGCGATGGCCAATATCGGTGTGGAGGAAGGTGTAATCGACTCCGATGAGAACAAGGTCATCCAGAACATCATGAAGCTTGACAATGTGCCTGCTTATGAGGCTATGACCCCTCGAATCGTGGCAGTCACCGCGCAGGAGAACATGATGCTCAAGAACTTCTACAAGAACGACCAGTATCTCCATTTTTCCAGGATTCCCGTATATGGCGATTCTCCGGAGTATATCACAGGCTACATTCTCCTTTCTGATGCCCTAGAAGGCCTTGCTGATGATGAGTTCGACAAGAGGCTCAAGGAATTAAAGAGGCCGGTGTCTTTCTTCAATGAGGAGGATTCGCTTAGCACGATCTGGGAGGAGCTTCTGAAGAAGCATGAGCAGATGGCGCTTATCATCGATGAATATGGTTGCTTCGAAGGTATAGTGACTCTTGAGGACATAATTGAGACCATCCTCGGACTTGAGATCATCGATGAGAATGACCAGGCGATTGACATGCAACAGTTTGCCAGGGAGAGGTGGGAGCGTCGCCAGAAGCGTTTCCGCACAATCAACCTTCCTCAAGAAGAAGAGAAACCGGCTGAAGAATAGCCGGTTATTTTTTTGTTCCTTTGTATTCGATAACCTTCAGCGATTTCCTTCCGGGCATCGATTTGTAGGCCTTGGACATACCGTCCTTCGTGATCTCCACTGTTTTGTCGACAGTCTTTAGTGAATCCGTTAGAGAGTGTCTCATTAACCATTCGTAGGGTTCGGACATATAGAAGACCCTGCCTAGATACGAATGGCTGACTCCCGGGTGGAGATCGAAACGCAGAAGATCAGTAGGTCCTGAGGCTTTCATCGCATCAACGACAGCCTGGGACTGTTTCCAAGAGACGGCTGAGTCGGAGGTGCCGTGGATAATCCAAAGTGGAACTTTATTAAGGCCAGACACATCCTTGATGTCGGCCCCTCCGCACATGGCCACCGCGGCTGCCACCTTGTCCGGGTAAGTGCCTGTGAAATCGATAGTTCCATAACCTCCCATGCTCATCCCGAAGACATAGACACGATTCGTGTCGACGGGATAGTGCTCCTCAGTCCAATCAAGAATCCTCATGATCCTAGATGGACTCCAGCCACCTTGGGACTGTGGGGCGAGGATAATAGCGTCAATCTTCCGGCCAAACTTCAGGGCTTCCAAGGGGCCATATTCACGGACCTTCTCAAGATTGGTTCCCGAGAGGCTCTTTCCATGCAGGAAAAGGATCAGAGGCAGTTTGGTTGTGTCCTTGGCGGCCCGCTCCTGAGGTACGTACACCCAAAAGTCATACGCTTTCGGCACGACTCCACGGTGGGCGATCAGTTGTGCGCTCGCCACGGTCGGCAAAAACCCGGAAAGAATGATGACTATCAGAACTATCCTCTTCATCCACAACTAATTAATCATGGGAATAGTCGACCGTATGGTGAAGCGCTTCCCTAAAAGGAGCGGTTGGATCCTGAAGCACCTTTGTCTCTTCATCGAAATCCATCACAAGTCTCTCCGTTGTAGTGAAAGCTGGCCAGGGGAGATCATCGGTTGAAGGATCACCGGTTCTGGCGAAAGCCGCCCAGCTATGTGCCATCAACTTTGAGAGACTCTCAGCTGCCGGATCAAGAACAATCCGCATCTGGAGAGGAAGATCTGCAGTGTGCCAGGCGCATTTATAATCTTCTCCAAAAGGGGCAAAGGCATCATATTCGACGAAATAATTAAATACAGGAGCCCCGCCCTGAGCGGCCTTGGCCATGGCTTGGTTGAAGGCCCCGCCGCCAAGTGTGCCTGAGAGGGAGACAATCTTCAGGTAGGTGTGCCATGGAGCGTCACCCTTGGTGTCAGCCGCCTTGAATGCTTCGACCACCTCTTGGGCTTCCTGAACGCTGATGTTGAATTGCTGGCTGACCTTCTCAACAAGGTTGTCCTCGGTTATTCCCATGGAGGCGATTGGCATGAAAACACCCATCTCGTCCGCTGAGGCTCCAACCATTAAAGGGACTTCCCTTGAGACTTCGTAAGCGAGAATCTCTTTACTGCCATCATAATTGAGATTGATGTCATCCGCCACTGGGGCGAAGGAGACATGTGAGGATGCCTTTAAGAGATCTTCGGCAGGGAGAGAAAGGATAGTCCGCCAGTTATCCCTGCTGAGCCTGAGATTGGAAAGGAAACGGTCTGTCATTGCGGCTGCGGCATCCTTGGAGAAACTGCATGCCGGAGCCGAGCCACTTTCCGCTATGGCCTTGTGGAACAGGCCTTTAGCTGAATCCATAGCCATTAATGTGCTAACCTTCATGGCTCCATCGGACTCACCCATGATAGTGACGTTGCTCGGATTCCCTCCGAATGCTGATATGTTATCCCTTACCCACTCGAGGGCGAGTACCAGGTCGAGCATCCCGGACATTCCGGAGGAAGCGTATTCCTGGTCCAGATGGCCGAGATACAAGAATCCGAAAAGGTTGAGACGGTGGTTCACACCTACAATCACCAGATCCTCTTCTTTTGCGAGTTTGTCAGCTCCAAGTGTCAAGGTGCCGGAGCCAGTGTCGAAACCACCACCATGGATATAGACGAGAACTGGACGCTCTTTGCGATCCATCCCTGGCGTCAACACGTTCAGTACAAGGCAGTTCTCTCCTTGCTTCTCGTCCGCGACCCCGAAGAGTTCCGGATGTCCACCGCTGAAATAGTCGCCAAGTCCAGGC
>OMQO01000176.1 GCA_900313275.1 uncultured Bacteroidales bacterium | reverse complement strand
TCTGCCTTGCCACCATCGAAGATGGGATCATAGCAGATACTGGCAAAGCAAGCATTACCCTCAGAGTCAAAACCTAACGTGTATGCGCTCCGTCGGCTCCGGTCCACGACCAGTTGGCTCCAGATATAGTCTCCGGCTTCGGAATTCGTCGGGAATGCCTGGTCGGTCTCGAGCAATGAGAATTGCTCTCCCACAATCCGAATGATGCCTAATTCGTGGCTTTCCCGGTGCCGGGCAAGTACCAGATAAGAATAATCACCGATGGAAAGGTCGGCTTGCCTGGTCGAGCAGACTTCCCACTCATCCAGCAATGGCTCGTGGAAAGGGTCTCCTTGCAGGCGATCCACAGTGCCGTCGGAGGGCTTTCCGTAATTGTCCGAGCCGGAAAAGATAATGGCGTTTTCTTCGGAAGAAGCCAAGATAAAGGGAATATTACGCTGCGCGGTGACATTTTTAAGGAAAGAGAACCCTTTTCCGGGCTCATAGATCTCCATCGCGTCTGGCGCATACCAGTTTCCGCTCACCAGCACCCGTCCATCAGGTAGGGCCAGGGCCGACGCGCCGGCTCTTTTACGGTCTAGAACGCCTATAGGTGTGAAACTATGCGAAGATGGGTCATAGACTTCCACGCCCCAGCTCTGGCCTATTCCGAAAGCCTCAGCACTACCGCCTCCAAGCATCACTTTTCCGTCCGGTAGTGGTGTGCAGAACCCGTGGCTATGGGGGTATTTCATAGGTACCTTATGCCATGCTCCGTTCTTGATATACCATGCCGATGACGAGAGCAGGAAACCGTCAGTGTGCCCGCCAAAGAGGGTGAGTTCTCCATTCAGAACCATCACATACGGCGTGGAGACAGGCTCTGGCAGGTCAGGCCACCGCTGTGCCCCGCCGCCGGTGCTATGTGAGCAAGCGGCGGCGAGCACGGCGATCAGGATGAGGGATAAGCGCTTCACTATCGCAAAGATAGCGAATTATTCATAGTCTTGAACTAGACGCAAGGCAGCAAAGTTGGAGAAATAATAGCTATTGTTACCCAAATTTGAACTGCCAAAGCCCAACGTTGTGCCGGAGCCGCCTATTGTCGCCCAAAGACGGACCGTCCCATTGGTCTCTGAATGGGTTTCATCAATATAGAGATAAACGGTAGCGCCAACATTATACGTCCAATCTCTATCGCCCCGGTCTCTATAATAGCCTCCGGCTCCCATTGCCACATAGTTGTCGTTGCAATTGAATTTTACGCCGTTGTTTGAGCCGGTAACCCACTCACGCTCGCTGGCATAGAATAGTTCCTGCACTTCCGCGCGGGTGGGAATGCGCCATCCTGGCCATGTCGCTCTCGCGGTTCCTCCTTCAGTATTATCCACATTCCGGTCATACGAATATTCGCTGGACGATCCCACATTGAATTCCGCCCATTTGACACTCAGCCCCAGATTTTTCCAGGAATGCCCGTTCGTGGAACCTGTCGCTGAAGCCGTCGCCATGTCGGAAGTGAGGGTAATCGTCTTTCCATAGACAGTTCCCGGTGTGTAAGTGGATGTCTTGGTTGACACCAACCGGGTGTATTGGCCTCCGTCCTCATCCTCGGCATGCGCCATCAGGCTCGTGGAAGTGCTGTTGTAAACGGCAAAATAGCCGGCATACGTTCCGCTTTCATCGTCTTCAGCAGTGACATTCACCACATCTGTGGAAGGGTCACTTCCGCTTACGGTTCCGTTCGCGGCAATGCTTACAGTCTTGTAAACTCCGCCAGCTGAATCCATACCGATGGTTGTGATGGCTTTGGACGCGCTCGTGAACCGGAAACGCAAATAACTCAATATGTGTGTGTTGAGATTGCCGAGGGTGGCAGTGGACTGGTTTTCGGCAAGGACTATGGATTCTCCTTTGAGAATATCATGCTCCAGGGCATCGGCCAGGGTGCTTCCTCCCGGAGTGCTAAGGTTCAGGGTGATGACGCCCGCGGATACGCTTACGAACCCTTTGTCCAGGGAAGTTTTGCTCACGGCGTACGGAATATAGGTTCCCGCCACCACCGGATCTGTGGAGGAGAAACTTCCGGAAGTGCTTCCGGCTCCGTTTGTGAGGGTGAGCGTGATGGTGGTCCCATCGCTTTTGATAAGGAAAATCTTGTCGCCGGTTTCCCAGGTGGCATCTGTGGAGCCATAAGAGATTCTTGTTCCGGTTTCTTCCTGTACTTTCGGATTCTTGGTTACGGCTGAAACGCGTAGCGTGATCTTGTCTCCATTATTGTCCTCGGCGGAAGAGTTCCGGGTGTCAAGTGATTCTTGGGTGCATCCTGCTCCGACGGCCGCGAAAAGAACAATGGATGCCAATAATAAGGACTGCTTCATAACACTACCAAATTTTTCCGTTTTCATCCGCGTCACTTTCATTAACTCCGGCGCCAGATAGGCTGGCGTCATTGCCACTGATAGATAGGATCCCCCCTTCCATCTGGATTCTAAACACCTCGGTTTCGGGTGCAGAATAATAATCTTTCCTGTTTGTATTGAGCATGGCTTTAAATAATTATGTTACAAATATATGGGACGAATCCATTCCCTTTGTCCCGCCTTCTCAAAACCATTATCCCAAATTGTTAAATGATTTGGGATGCGTGGAGTGGCATCAGCTGGCCGCGACTGTTTATAAAGTTGAGTTTCTTGAGAAAAAACACTATATTTGCACCGAATTAATTCAGAACGATATGAATCTTAGAGACATTAAGAAAGACATTGAGTATGTGATCGGTGCTTTCATCGACGATTGCTCACTTTTCAGTTCAGTCAATTCGAAGGCTGATGACGAGGCTCTTGGCGGACTCCTCGATGAGGCTGTCAACCTCTTCAACGACCTTAAGGACAAGGTGAACATGAAACCCGAGGGAAAGAAGGGCGCTTACTACGCCTCTATTCGCCAGGAGCTCCTCGAGAAGACTGACGAGCTTTACGCTAAACTCAGCGACATCGTGAAGAAATCCGGCCAGGCTGAATAAGCTCTCGCCTAGTATCGCATTATAGTAGGGAGGGCTCCAATGTCCTCCCTTTTTTTCATAAAACGAACAAGAAATGAAAGTAGCCGTTGTTGGTGTGACCGGCTTGGTAGGTACCAGGATGGTCGAAGTCCTCGAAGAGAGGAATTTCCCTGTGGATGAGTTCATTCCCGTAGCTTCCGGAAGGTCGGTCGGGAAGATGATCCCCTTTAGAGGTAAGGAATATCCCGTCGTCACCGCCGAGGATGCGGTGGCTATGAGGCCGGACCTTGCCCTGTTCTCCGCTGGAGCTGACATCTCAAAAGAATGGGCTCCTAAGTTTGCCGAAGTGGGTTGCCGGGTCGTGGACAACTCCTCCTGCTGGAGGATGGATCCCACCAAGAAGTTGGTTGTCCCTGAGATCAATGCGGAAGTTCTTGATAAAGAGGACTATATCATCGCCAACCCTAATTGCTCCACTATCCAGATGCTCCTTCCTCTGGCTCCTCTACACGAGAAGTACACCATTAAAAGAATCGTTGTTTCCACCTACCAGTCCGTCACAGGATCCGGCACCCCGGCCATGATCCAGATGCAGACCGAGAGGGACGGTGGCAAGTGGGGTGAATATCCCGCTTTCTACCACTATCCTATCGACCAGAACGTCATTCCCCACATTGACGATTTCCTTGAGAACGGCTACACCAAGGAGGAGATGAAGATGGTCAACGAGACCCATAAGATTCTCGGAGACTATTCCATAGGAGTCAGCCCTACGACAGCCCGCGTGCCGGTTTTGGGAGGCCACTCCGAGTCGATAAACCTTGAGTTTGAGAAGGATTTCACCCTTGAGGAAGTCAGGGACATATGGTCCAAGACCGAAGGTGTCACGATCCAGGACAACCCTTCGGAGTTCGTTTACCCGATGCCGCTTTACTCCCTTGGCAAGGATGATGTGTTCGTGGGACGCTTAAGAAGGGATCCTTCCGTGAAGTACGGCCTCAATTTCTGGTGTGTCAGCGACAACATCCGCAAGGGCGCGGCAACGAATGCCGTACAGATCGCGGAGGTGCTGCTTCGCAAGGGCTGGATTTAGATTTATTCCTTAGAAGCAAGGTGTTTTTCCCAGGCCCAGGCGGCGGCGAGGGTGTCCTCGGTCCGCCGCTCGGCTTTCCAACCCAACTCCTTGTTCGCGAGAGTCGGATCAGCCCATAGAGCGGAGATGTCTCCGGTTCTTCTTGGAGCTATCTTGTAGTTGAGTTTGAGGTTGTTAGCCTTCTCGAAACCTTTGATCAACTCCATGACGGAGAGGGGAGTGCCGGTGCCGATGTTGTAGATCTCGTAGTCTTTCTTCATCTTGCCTTCAAGCATCCTTCGGACAGCGAAAACATGAGCCTTGGCGAGGTCAACGACATAAATGTAGTCGCGTATGCAGGTATGGTCTGG
>OMQO01000056.1 GCA_900313275.1 uncultured Bacteroidales bacterium | reverse complement strand
GCCAGGTTAATGACTATTTTCTTGCCTGGAATGTGGAATCCAAGCGACTGCAAGGCCGTTATCGTCCTTAAGAGGCTTTCTTTGACGGCGACATCCGCCAAGCCCACAAGATGGACACCTATCCCGGAAGTGATGTCGACTTCGACAGTCACCGGAACCGCCTCAATGCCAATGCATTTGGCGGCCATGATGTTTATCAGCATAGTTCGAGTTTATCGTTTCGGCAAAAATAAGCCAGAACAACGGCAAACCCGATAAAAAACAGAAAAAACTCCTTTAAAAAACAGAAAGATTTTTCTTTATGAAACGCCAAGCCGGCTCTTTATAATAACGATGGCCACCGTCTCCGACAGCCAGCTCACAAGAGCCCTTGCCTGCGGCAGCGAAAATCTCCTTGGCCTTCTCGATCTCCTCCCGGGCTCCATCCAACGGGAATATACTATCCTCCTTGCCTTGGATCACGCAAAGATGCCTGCCAGCGACAAGACCGGCCAAATCGCCCATATTCCCGAGATTAAGCATGCCGGGGATGTAATTGCACTCACAATGAGGCATCGCGAGGATGCTTTTCTCATAAGAGCTGAAAGCCCCTGAAGGCATGCAAAGGGCGATTCTGGTGTCAACGGCTCCGGCATAGATTGTGGCGGTACCGCCTCCGGAATGACCTGAGACCACTATCTTATCCGGATCCACAGGTTGGGTCTCAAGCGCCCAATCTATGATCCTCATGATGTCCCAGACTCTCTCTCCGACTGGGGTGCGTCCCACCAGAAGGTCGTGGAGCATATATTCATGGCAAGATGAAGTCGCGTCAGAGGCAAGTCCGGCGCTAGTCCTTGTCCTCGACGGCCTGTACAGCGATATTTCTCTCCCCATCCTCGGCCAGGGAGCGGTCGCTCTCATTCCAGTAAACACCCGCATACAACTCCGTGTTAGTGGAATGGCCGTGCGGAGTTATCATCAGCGGAACAGTCCCCTTGATCCCCTTCGGACGCAGGATCACGATAGGAAGCGACACATCCGGCTCCGTCATGATCTCCCATCTCTCCCTGGTGTAAGAGCCAAGATCTTCGCTGTCAAGCTGTTGGGCCGTAGGCTTGAAGCCCTTCATCTCACGACTCATCCTAGTGAGCCCCAAAGCGTCTTCAAGGTCGGAACGGAATTCCTTCTGCCACTTCTTGAAACTGCCTTTCCAGTTTCTCCAGACATATTTGCCGTCAGCCGCGGCGTAGAGATTGGTGAAATGAGCGTCGGTGGACGGGTATCCAGTCATATCCACTGGAGGACGGCTATAGACAGGCTTCTCAAGCCCCGCAAGCACATCCTTGCCATCCCATGTGAAATCCTTAAGTACGTACTGATCAGATAGTTCCACCTGAATAGGCTCCGGAGAGGCAACGTCAATATTCCTCAATGTCACCCCCTCGCACCGAGTCACAGGCATGTCCGCCCTGGGCTTCTTGTCATAGTATTGGGTCCACGGGCGGACTTTCAATACGACGCCGGACTTGCCCGAGATGTCCTCAACGAGGATGTGCTCGTAGTGTTGCGGAGTGTCAGGGCGAAGTTTGAGCCAGAGGACCGAGAGCGTGTTCTCGGTCACGCAACGGCGAAGGATCACATTGCGGTCGTGAATCGACTCGCTTCCGAGCGTGAGGCAACCATGGGTCTTGCCGAAGCGGCAATCTTCTATAATAATATTGTAGTTGGGACCATTCTCCTCAGCCAGATCGGCGAAAGTCCCCTTACCTCCTTTCAACACGACTCCATCGTCATTGACATCCATGAAGCAACCTTTGACCAGCACATCATGGCAATTGTCCAAGCCGATAGCATCCGTGCTATATCCCGGAACGCCCTCCGACGGCGACTGGATGGTCAGGTCGAGAAAACGCAGGTGGTCGCTCTTATAAGAATGGCATGTCCAGAAAGGGCTGTCCTTGAGATGGACATCCTGCACAGTCACATCGCTGCTTCCGGTGATGAACACTAGACGCGGGCGCTGGCCGTCTTTATTGGCCGCATCCTTGTTCCAGCGCCAACGGATCCGCATCTCTTCCCAAAAATGATAGCCGGAGCCGTCAATCACCCCGGAACCTCCAATGGCGAAACCTTTCACATTCTCGACATTGACGAGAGCGGGGAAATACAAGCAGCTCTGCCCTTCGATCCTGGTGGGCTCCAAAGGGAAGTCCACAACCCTGTCGGACCCTTTTAGAGTGCCCTCGACATAAAGGTTGGTGCCTTGACGGAAATGCAGGGCCCCGCTTCTGAACACTCCTTCCGGGACCACTATGACTCCCCCACCCTGAGAAGCTGCCAGGTCAATCACTTTCTGTATCGCTTCGGTCTGGACAACGGAAGGATCGTTCTTGACACCGTGCTCGGTAAGGACATATTTTTTCCCGAGAGTGGAGAAATCCACTTTAGAGTGGTCGGAGAACCATCCGGGCACAGGTGTGCCGTCCGGAAACACGTCAGGGGCCGCCTGGGCAGTCATCCCCGCGAACATGAGGAAGGCCATGATGAAAAGGGTATTAAGTCTCATATCAGATCCATTAACTATGTAAATATACTGAAAGAATCGTTTATTTGAGTATATTTGTAAGAATAGAACTCAAAAAGAGAGATGGAGAACAATGAGATAGCCGTGTTCTGCAAGAACGATGGCAAGAACCACAGGATCAAGATAGGCAGCACCCTGGAGGATCTGTCCAAGAAATGGTGCAAGACCGTGACCGATCCCAAGACCGGCCAAAGGCTGGACGTTATCGCGGCCCTGGTTGACAACAAACTGAAAGAACTTGAATACCAGCCACTTATCTTCCACCAGGTGGAGTTCATCGGGTACAATCACCCGGATGGCAGGAGATGTTATCTGCGGTCATTGTGCTTTGTCCTCCAGAACGCGGTGAGGGAACTCTATCCGGACAAGGTCCTGGTGGTTGACCACTCACTCCCGAGCGGACTGTACTGCGAGCTTCACGAGAAGACAAAACTTGAGGACGGGCGCAACAAGGTCTATTATGTCAAGGACGAGGAGATTGACACTATCAAAGACAAGATGCGGGAGATAATAGCGAAGGATCTGCCTTTCAAGAGGGTCAAAATGAACTCCGAAGAGGCCCAGGAGATATTCGAGAACAACAACCAACCGATGAAGGCCAATCTCCAGAAGAGCCTTGGGACCTTCATCTGCAGTGTTTACTATCTTGACGGCAAGGCAGACTCCTTCCATGGTCCCCTTATCCCTTCCACCCGTTTCCTGAAGACTTACGATATCACCGGAATAGGTAACGGATTCTGCCTCCAAGGGCCGCAAATGGCTGATTTCTCGAAGGTTATGCCCATGAAGCGTCAGACCAAGATCGCCTCGACCCTTAAGGACTACTCCGACTGGTGCTCGATCATCGGTATTGAAAGCGTGGGAACCTTGAACTCCGCCATCAAGGAAGGACGGGCCGTCCAGGTGATCAATCTCGCCGAAGCCCGGCATGAGAGGGAATATTCCAGGATCGCCGACAAAATCTACGAGAACCGCGGCGACAAAAGGATCGTGATGATCGCGGGGCCCTCGTCCAGCGGCAAGACATCCTCCTCGCTCCGTCTGGCTCTCCATTGCAAGGTGCTTGGGCTGAAGCCCAAAGTGATCGAGCTGGACAACTATTTCGTTGACAGGGACAAAACTCCCATCGATGAGGATGGGAAGCCGGATTTCGAGTCCTTGCAGGCGATGGATCTGGAACTCCTGAACCATCAACTCAACGACCTTCTCGACGGGAAGGAAGTCGAGATCCCGAAATATGACTTCAAGGCCGGAAAGAGAGTCTATATCGGCAACACCCTGAAACTTGAGGACAAGGACATTCTTATCATGGAAGGCATCCACGCCCTTAATCCGGACATGACTCCGGAAGTCGATAATTCCAGGATACTTAGGGTTTTCGTTTCGGCGCTCACTTCCCTCAATATCGATGAGAACAGCAACCTTTCCACTTCCGACAACAGGCTCCTTCGCAGGATGGTCAGAGACAACCGCACTAGAGGAATATCACCGGAAAGAACTATCCTTCAATGGGACAGCGTCCGGAAAGGCGAGATGCGCAACATCTTCCCCTACCAGGAAAACGCGGACATACTCTTCAATTCGGCGATCATTTTCGAGCTCCCGTTGCTGAAATACTATGCCGAGCCTCTTCTCAGGCGGATCGCCCCAAGTTCCCCGGCCTACACGGAAACTGTCCGCCTTCTGAAGTTCCTGGATTACATCGTGGCTCTCCAACCTTCCGAGATCGACGCGATTCCTCCCACTTCCATCATGCGGGAGTTCATCGGTGGACAGACCTTATGCTAATATCTCAGGCACCTGTTGGTCGTGTCGGTAATAGTTGCAGATGAACTGCCACTCGTCTGGCTCCACCTCGTCCCGAAGGGCAGGAAGTCGCTGGTCTCCACCACGTTACCTGTGGCGGCGTCGGTGATCGCCCTGACGCTGCCCAGATGGTCGGTGATGTGGTGATAGACCGTGTAGCCGGTTATTGTCCCGGAGGAGTTGCTGATGGATGAGATCCTGTTGTTCGTAAATACAGTATCAACCAATATGTTCAACTCATAAGTAGTCATTAATCAATATGCGTTTTTTAATATGGTTGCATATATGTTTAATATGTATAGTATTCAAGATGCTTTCAAATTTTAGAATATCACATTCTTGTACATTTTGATATCCAATGGCTATTCTCCCAATTTTAATATCTTTCCACGCCAATCCGTTTTCATCAATTCCATAAAAAACCATTGAGAAAGGGGATGGTTTCATTTGCGTAGAGGGCATTAATGAGATTCCTCCGTCAGGATAAATGAATATGCTATCTTTATGGGCAGATGTTAAAGCGCAATCATTACTTACCCTTATCTTAGCCTCTTCTGTTCCTATATGGTTAATGTTATCTATATTGGGAGAAGAGAATGATATTGCGCCCCAAATGTAAATAAAGCTATCGCCACCCAAGGATATGCGATACTCACAGTCTGTAATCATATGCCCTTTTTGGACAGTTACCCCCCACAGCTCTCTCTTTCCTTTTGGAAGATAAAGCCGTACTTTATACATCTCATCAGGATACTTCAAGCTATATTGTATTTTATTTGAATCTAAAATACAACAGAAATTAAAGAGAGCATGATAGTAAAGAAGTATAGGTCCAATAATACAATTGAATAACATATAATTAATAACATAATTAATGTGAAAAACTAATACCAGCTTGGTCGAATAATTTGATTATCCAAGGTTAACATTCTTGGCCCTGCGCCTCCAATTCTGACTCCATGTGCATTAATGGCAACTTGATAATGTGTTCTTAAAGGTAAGCCTGCTTGACTCCTGAGAGTATTTTCGCGATATACAGCTTGCCATTCATTATTCTTGATACCAAAAGTCTTTTCGTCAGTTAGTAAACCTCTATTAGCATCAAGAGCATGGAACATTTCATGTGCTAAATCGGCAAAAGGAGTTTCAGTTAAACCTTGCGTTGTGGGAAGTTGTACACCGTTTGGATTCCAGACGATAACGCCACCTGACCCGCCTAACACGGATTCAATACCTCTAGATTCAACATAGGGATCAAATCTAACTATTCTTTCTATTCCATATGCTTTGATTATATCTGATGCTTTGAACTGATCATCATCTCCTCGTACTATTGTGAATGAATTAGTAGATGCAGTTAATTCTTGAATCATAGTAGCACCTACTTCCGTATTCATTATATTCTCAAGGGCTCGTCCAACGCTTTTTAAAAAGCCTTTAGCCTTGACTTTTTGCCCATTAAGATAAAAGGACCCATTATTGAATTGATACTCATTACCATGATTTTTAACCCAAAGGCTATCTCCATGATAATCAACAAAATAAATAGGATTGTTGGCACAATATTCATATGGCGACATGGGATAGTATTTCTCCGCCATCGGATCCATGCTCATCCATCTGGCGATGGTCGGGTCATACATCCTAGCTCCGTAGTCTATCAGCGGCAGGGTCGAGTTGATAGCCTTCTGCTCCTCCTTCCCGGAATAACGCCACCTGTTGGTCGCATCGGTGATAGTCGCGGATGAACTGCCACTTGTCTGGCTCCACCTGGTCCCGAAGGGCAGGAAGTCGCTTGTCTCCACGACATTGCCGGTACTGGCGTTTGTGATCGCCCTGACACTTCCCAGATGGTCGGTGATGTGGTGATAGACCGTGTAACCCGTTATCGTTCCCGAGGAGTTCTTGTTCGCCACTATCCTTCCTCCGGTGGTGAGTACGCAGTCAAGCGTCAGGGTACCGTTCGCTGCCTTCTCGTAGATGACGTTGCCCTTGTACACATAGCCGGTACCGTCCGGCCTCTCGGCGGAGTACTTGGTTCCGTCGGCATACCAGCTGTAGGACGCAAGCTGCGTCGTCGTTCCGCTCTCCGTCTTCGATACCCCGGATATGAGGTTCAGCATGTTCCATGTCAGGTCCTGACCTGTCCTTCCGTCGTGGGTCGTGTTGCCGTTGGAGTCGTAGGTGAACGAGGAGTAGGTCACCCCGCTCCCGTTGGTCCCTGAGTTGGTGAGGGAGGATCCATGTTGTACTTTATTTGCCATATGTCTCCATGATGCAGTTTAGTATCTTTTCAATATTATTTTTTTTCGCGAGAATAGTTAAATAAACCGCCCCATCTCTCATGGTACCCTCAATATAAGCAGCCACATCGTTTCTGCAAGGATTCCTTTTGATTGATGAGTGGATATCACGTCCATCTTCTCTTGATACTTTAGAATATTGAATGTCACTAACAGTATTCTCTTTTATTAGATTTGAATATGACAATTGAATAAACTGTCCTCTAGAATACTTAATAATAACAGAATTTAATTGATTTGAATAATATATTCTTTTCCATTTAGTAGGAATCCTAATACGATACAGATATGAAGAATCTGTTCTTTCACAAAGAGAAAGAGGCCCCTTGTCTACAAAAGTGTCAAATCGATCTCCTTTAATGATAGTATAATGCGAAGATACATGACAATAATGATTAGCGCCCTTCCCCAAGAAAGGTTGTAAAAGTGAGATCTCGTTTTTCTTCAGACGTGCGTTCATTATCGCCAGGTTAGATTCAAGCAATATTTTTGTATAGCGGTTATTGTCTTCGAAATCAAGATATACTTTCTCCCAGCTTATTTGTTGTATGGGCGAGTTAATGCCATTATTTTCTTCTGAAATAGTTATTTGAATACTTTGACCTTTTCTATATGTTATTAGTAAAGAGTTTCGACCAACGTCTATTCTTTTATAATGAGAATCGATGTCAATTCTGTATGGTATTGGATGCGATTCTTTATATTTATTTAAAACTCCGAAACCATAAACTGTCAGTTGTGTTATTGAGTCGTTTTTACTAATAATGGTAAGCGAATTATCCAATGATTGTGTTAGAACGGAGGGGTTTAAACACAATAACAAGATAATAGTAATAGAGACTCTTTTCATTGATTGTTTATTTTTATTGAGGACTTTCTGAATACATGGAAGTCGAAAGGTTTACTCACATTTCCATTCTTATCATAAACAGATACATATCTATAATGTTTGACAGCCGTTTTTTGTTCACCAATAATCTGACCAGTAGATTGTTCTGTTTGGATCCGGGCTTCATATCCAAGGACGTAGTTCGGTTTACTTCCTACCGCATTATTTATATCTGTATCTGACGGCTCATTTGTACTGCCATTGACATCCATAGGATGGGTATGAACGTCGTAAGCAACATTTTCTCCGACAGTTTCACGCAAGTCGTCTATAGCGGGTTTCCATTGTTCGGATGTTATTTCATCTTGAGTGCCACTAACGATAATAGAGGATCCACCTTTTTCTCCGATCCTGAAGCCATGTTCAAGTCCTGTGTTTTCTGTCAAATCATAAGATTGATCCATTTTATTAAGAACCGAATTAGACGGTACCTCAAGAAGCATTTTCCCTTTTGAAATAGTTTCTATAACAAAATACTTTTCTGATTTTCCGTCATTGACAGATCGAATAAGTTTCCCTTTAAGATTATAATAATCCGTGATTGCTTTCCCAAAATAATCAATTAATCTTATAGGATTCCCTACGCAGTACCCGTACGGCGACATGGGGTAGTACTTTTCCGCCATGGGATCTACGCTCATCCAGCGTGCGATGGTCGGGTCGTACATTCGTGCTCCGTAGTCGATGAAGGGGAGGGATGAGTTGATGGCTTTCTGCTCCTCCTTTCCGGAGTATCTCCAGCGGTTGGTGGCGTCGGTCAGGGTGGAGGATGAACTGCCTGCGGTCAGGCTCCACCTCGTCCCGAAGGGCAGGAAGTCGCTGGTCTCCACGACATTGCCGGTACTGGCGTTTGTGATCGCCCTGACGCTGCCGAGATGGTCGGTGATGTGGTGATAGACCGTGTAGCCGGTTCTGTCTGACCATTTAGCCGAGTACTTGGAGCCGTCAGCGAACCATGTGTAGGACGCAAGCTGTGAGGTCGTATTCCCTGATGTCGTGCTTACCCCGCTTATCAGGTTCAGCACGTTCCAGGCCAGGTCCTGCCCGGTCCTGCCATCGTGGGTATTGAAAGCGTCATCCTTATGAAAAACGCTTGATGAAAACAACAGCATTGAAATGTTTTCTTGATTTCTTCACATATAACCAATGCCCTTCCGTTTCGTGAACTATGGTAGCTATCTTTTGTACATCATCGTCATACATAAAAGGAGAAACTACATGAACTTCTCTGATTCTTAGTTTCCTGTCAAAAAGAATAATAACAAATGGTCGACTCCCAATTGAGTCCTCCCAGCCATGGCTTACAGCTATTTTATCCAATAGCAAGGAGAACTCTTCAGGAGTCCCTTCATATTGGACAAACGAGGTTGGTGAATATCCTCTTCTTTCTGTGACCTGTTCCGATTTCTGAAAGCTTAACGTGGCTTTTACCTTTTTGCCGTTGTTTTTCTGATATGTTACGACAGAATCTAAATAACTATTGCATATTATTACAGGCTGATGAGAAACCACATCTCTTAAGCAAATCCTATTACCCTGATTGATTAACGCCAAGGGTAACAGTATTATTAATAGTAAATCAGTAATCATATCCTAATCTTATAGACATCGGAGTCGCTCTTTGTTTGAATCTGATGATTACAGTGATGTACAATAATAATAAGAATAATTAAGAACACCAAGAGCATCTCCCACTTCTTTGGACGGTTGAAAAAATGTGGAAAAAAATGTAAGACAGTGGAAGAAAATGGAAAAATTTTCCTATCTTTGTGGTCAAGCGTGAAAGGCTATTATTATTAACAAGACATGATCACATTCATCGGTGAATACACTTCAAAGATAGACGACAAAGGGAGGGTTGTCTTCCCCGCGCCGTTCAAGTCTTTGATGCCCGCCGAAGGTGACATGAGGTTCGTGGTGAAGAAGAACATCTTCACCGACTGCCTGGAGATGTACACCTACGAGGAATGGGAGCGCCAGAGTGAGCAGGTCATGTCGAAGTTGAATATCTTTAATCGCGCTCATGACGCTTTCACGAGAGAGTACATGCGAGGCCGCGCGGTGGTCGAACCCGACCCCAAGCTCGGACGCGTCTCGATCCCCAAAAAGCTTCTGGACTCCATTGGTGTAACGAAAGAGGTAGTCTTCTCGGGCAACGATTACAAGATAGAGATCTGGGCCAAGGAAAAGTATGAGGCCAGCGCGATCTCGAACGAGGAATTCTTGAACATTGCCGGACAGCTATCTCAAGAGAGATAGGAGGGGCGAAGATGTCTGAATACCATACCCCAGTGCTTTTGAGCGAGACTCTCTCGTTCCTCGTTACCAATCCATCAGGAATATATGCGGACGTCACATTCGGAGGCGGTGGTCACACCGCCGGAATACTTTCACGCTTAAATGAAGACGGTCACGTCATCGCCTTCGATCGTGACGCTGACGCTATGGAAAACAAGATTGACGATCCTCGCCTGACGATGGTCAGGGCCGACTTCAGGTTTATCCACAATTTTGTCCTTCAGATCGCCCATGAGAGAGAAGATCTAAGGGGAAGGCTGGAAAACGGTCTGGACGGCATCCTCGCCGACTTGGGAGTCTCCTCCCACCAGTTCGACACTCCTGAAAGAGGTTTTTCCTTCAGGTACGACGCCCCGCTGGACATGAGGATGAACAAAGAGGGTGGACAGACAGCCGAGGATGTCGTGAACGGATATTCACAGGAAGACCTCGAGAGGGTGTTCCGGATCTATGGGGAGGTGGAGAACTCCGGAAAGGTCGCCTCGCTTATCGTCGCTGCGAGAGGAACCTCACGGATCGGGACAACTGGCGAGCTCGGCAAAGCCATCGAGTCAGCCATCCCCAAGTTCGCCGAACACAAATACTTGGCGAAGGTCTATCAGGCTTTGAGGATCGAGGTCAACCACGAGATGCGTTCCCTGGAGAAGTTCCTTGAAGGAGCGGCGGCCACTTTGAAAGAGGGAGGAATACTGGCGGTCATCACCTACCACTCCCTTGAGGATCGGATGGTGAAGAACTACATCAAGTGCGGAAGTACGGACGGAACGGTGATCAAGGATGAGTTCGGGGTGGTGAAAGCCCCTCTCGAGGCGGTGAACCGCAAGCCGGTTACTCCGGTTGAAAGTGAGATAGCTTCCAACACCAGGGCAAGAAGCGCGAAACTGCGTGTGGCACGGAAGCCATTGGTTAACAAATGAATAAAAGATGCTTGGAGAGAAAAATCATAGGAAGTGGAAGATAGCCGATGTGGGACAGTGGCTCAAAAGCGCTTTCCTGGCGGCGATCAAAGGTGAGTTCTTGCTGAGACTTCATGTCAGCAAGTACTTCATCCACATCATCTACACATTCTTCCTCTTCTGGGTCAGTATCTGGCTGAGCATCAAGATTGAGAAGACTCTGACAAAGGTGGAGGACAACCGGAAGGTGCTCCAGGACACAGAGATATACCACGCCCAGAAGACGGTGGAACTTGCCGGGATGGGCAAGATGAGCAAAGTCGAGGAAATGCTCCGGGATAAGGGATCGGCCCTGGCCATCCCCACAAAGCCGGCGAACAGGATAAAGTAGGACAACAATGGCGACACAAAGTCAGAATTCAACGAAGAAGGAAAGGGACAGGATCGGAATGATTCTGTACTACCTCTATGCGGCTTTCCTGATCCTGTCGCTGGTCCTCGTGGTCAGGATGTGCCAGATCCAGTGGTTCTGGAGGCTTGACAAGGACGTGGAGCGTTTCTTCAAGCCCGCCAGCACCAAGACCGTCATCGATCCCAAGCGAGGCGCTATCATCGGGAGCGACGGGAAGCTCCTCGCCATGTCCACTCCCCTGTACGAGCTTTACATGGACTGCACTGTCCGCAAGGAATACTTTGAGAAAAAGGGCTCCGAAGGGAAGAAGATGGAAGAGGATTGGCAGGAGAAAGCCCGGCTCTTCGCTAATGGTCTCGCAAAAGAGATGGGCGGCGAGGGTGACACCTACTGGAAGATGATCCAGAAAGGGCGCAAGGAAGGCAGCAAATATCTCCGCCTCGGCCATCCGGTGGACCGGGAGACTTTGCTGAGGCTCCAGCAACTACCCCTGATGAATGAGGGGCAGTCCAACCAATCAGAGATTCCTGTCTTCATTGCCAATGGGATGATTGGCGTGCTCACGTGCGACAAGGATCTGGTTGTCGGTGAACTGGTCATCCCTCCAAAGGGTTCCAATAAAGAGGTGAGAGGTG
>OMQO01000294.1 GCA_900313275.1 uncultured Bacteroidales bacterium | reverse complement strand
TGGAGATTCTCATCATAATACTCGACGGTCATCGAATCAGGCCTAGCGACATCGCAATAGATCCCGGGAATGCTTAGACAGCCCTCTGAATAGACTACCTTTTTGTCACTCTCCTCAAGCACCACAGGGTTAATCATGACCCTCGTGAACCCTTCCAAATAGGGATAGATGTCGGTCATGTCCCTTCCGTCCACAATCAGGACACGGACACTTTCCCCTATCTGCGGAGCGGCAAGACCGCAGCCCTCAGCCTTCGCCAAGGTCTCTTTCAGGTCCGCCACCAAATTGGTCAGATAGTCCTTGTCGGAAAGATCCGCCGGGGCGGCATTCTCCCTCAAAACCTCTGATCCATAAAGATATATAGGTCTTACCATAACAATCAATCTTCTTTTTTATTCTTGTCCAAATAGCTCTGCAGGATGATGGCGGCACTGATCCGGTCAACCGAATTCTTGTCTCGCCTATCCTTGGCTTTCATGCCCCCTTCAATCATCGCCCGATGAGCCAGTACAGATGTGAACCTCTCGTCCTCGAGAGTAACCGGAATCGCCGGAAAACTCTTGGCGAGATTCTTCAGGAAGACATCCACATCCGCCGCGGCTTCTGAAGGGGTGTTGTCCATATTCATCGGATAACCTACCACGAAACGGGCCACAGTCTCCTTTTCAGCATATTTTTTGATATAATCTATTATCTTTGCAGCAGGAACCGTGTCCAGGGGCGAGGCGAAAATACCAAGCGGGTCGCTGACCGCGACTCCGACGCGTTTGCGTCCGTAATCTATGCCTATTATCCTGTCCATGAACTGACAAAGATACTGAAAAAGACGTTCAAGACAAAAATTATATGTCTAAAGATAAAAAACTTAGGTCAACAACCAACTACAGGCTCACCCTGGTGGATGATGACACCCATGACGAGTTGTGGATGCGCAAGTTCACCAAATTGAACCTCATTGTCTGGATAATCACCGCTCTTGTGGTAACCTTGGCGCTGTTCTGGTGCGTCGTTGCCTTGACTCCGGTCAAAACCCTTATTCCCGGCTATCCGGATGCCCGGACCAAACACGAGGCCATCCAGAACGCCATCAGGATCGACTCACTTGAGAATGTCATCACAAAATGGGAACTCTATTCGGAGAATCTGCGCAGGGTTGTCGATGGGCAACCGCCACTGAAAATCGACAGCATCATGACCGCCAGGTCCAAAGCCAAGGAAATGTCTGAGAAGGATCTTAAAAAGATCGCCGCAAAGGATTCCCTGCTTCGCAAGGAGGTGAACGCGGAGGATCGCTTCGACATCACCTCGCCGGGCCCCAAGTCCCTGCCGATTGAGGGAATGCATTTCTTCACCCCACTCAAAGGCGTTGTTTCCCAAGGATTTACCCCGGCCATTCATCCGGCCGTTGACATTACCGCCCCGGCGGGGACACCGGTCATGTCAGTCTTGGACGGCACCGTCATCAGCGCCGGCTGGGACGAAAAGACGGGCTATTCCCTTATGATTCAGCACGAAAACAACCTGATTTCCGTCTATCGGCACAACCGCGAACTGCTTCGCAGCCAAGGCGATAAAGTCAAGGCGGGAACACCTGTCGCCCTGGTGGGCAATACGGGTTCCCAGACCACCGGAGAGCACCTTCACTTCGAGCTCTGGCACGAAGGGGAGGCCATCGACCCCACCCGTTATATCAACTTCTGATGAGAAAAAGACACATTGCCATCCTCGGTTCCACCGGGTCCATCGGCCGCCAGACCCTGGATGTGGTCCGGCAGCATCCCGACCGTTTCGACGTGGAACTCATTACCGCCAACAACAGCAGTGACCTGCTGATCGAACAGGCGCGCGAGTTTGACGTCAACAACGTCGTCATCTGCAATCCCGACAAATATGCCCAGGTCCGCGACGCCCTGGCCGATACGGACAGCAAGGTATTCTGCGGCATCGACTCGGCTTGTAGCCTCGCCGCCGCCGAGGGGGTGGATATCGTCGTTGCTGCCATGGTTGGATTCAGCGGCCTGCGCCCCACCCTGGCGGCCATCGAGGCGGGCAAGATCATCGCCCTGGCCAACAAGGAGACCCTGGTAGCTGCCGGATCCCTGGTGATGGAGCGGTCCCGGGCCTGCAACGCCCCCATCCTCCCGGTAGATTCCGAGCATTCGGCCATCTTCCAGTGCCTGCTTGCCGCCCAGGGGAACAAACTCGAAAAAATACATCTCACAGCCTCCGGAGGCCCTTTCCGCAAT
>OMQO01000004.1 GCA_900313275.1 uncultured Bacteroidales bacterium | reverse complement strand
CTCCGTACCACGAGAAGCAGAGATGATTAGCGCCGTATGAAACACTTCCGCAGTATAATCCTCAGGTGAGAGGATTTTCGAGAATTTTAGCACAACGAGCAGGCAGGCGCAGGCTATGGTATAGCGGGGGTGCTGTGGCAGCAGGGATAACAACCGCAAGAATAAAAGCGCTCGTCCCAAAAGGCCGGCGTAATAATGCGCCTGCGTTAAAGCATGCGGCATGACCCCAGTGTCTGAATACCAGTGGCCTCCCAGCAAAAAGAGCGTCAGACCGCAATAGAACAGCCAGTTCCCCGCTTTATGAATATCGATTGCCATCTTTGCGACTTGTCATGCAAAGATAGTCAATAATCACTTGACCTCAATCCGGTTCGCTATTTCCCCGTGTACTGGCCGATAAAGAAGATCGCTCCGGTGCTGACCTCGGTTATCGCGTAGATGAACGGCCGGTCAGCGTGGAACTCGACCGTCTTAGGCGGCTCTGAAACGGAGTTCTTCTGCATCACGACAGAAGTGACAGCGGCCGCTTCAGAACCCTGCTCGTCCACCTTGATCTTGGCTTTATGGATGACCTTGCTGATGTGCACGGGAGTGGATGTCATCTCCGAGAAATCGGCGGAAGGCAGGAACGCCTGGTGGATACCCATCTTGTCGAGTATTTCCGCCATATTGTCAATGCTGTACTCGCTTTCGAAAGACGGCAATTTGACATCCACCTCCACGCCGTACATCCTGGAGACAAACGCATCCCAGGTTTTCTGGTCAAGCGAGGATTTCAGGTCTTCAAGGGTCTTGCCGGTTTCTGGCAGGAAGACCAGCATCCGGAAGGCTTGGTTGCCGTAAGGCAGGCAAAGGGCGCTTCCGATCCCTTCGAAAGAGTTGTAGTTGAAACGCGCTTTCTGCCACATCATATTTACGGACATCTTCGACCCGTCATCGAGTTTGAAATCACCCTTTTTGGTGTCGCTCTTTTTGAACTGATTGGACCAGATGCCTTTGAAGTAGGTGGCGTTGAGGAAATGGGCGAATTCCTCCGGCTTGACCTGCTCCTTCAAGAGTTCCGGAATCATCCCCTTGGTCTTGTCAGCGCACCACTTGTTGATGAAAGTCTTGACATCGTCTTTAGAAAAGTCTTTATTATAAACAAGCGCCGCATAATGATCCTCTACCGCCTTGACGAAACTGTCTTTCAACTTGGCCCCTTGGTCGGTGTTGACCACAGCCGCATTGGCAATCTCGATAATTGTCGAAGGATCAATTGTTTCCGATGCCTTAAGCATCTTTGAGCAGAACTCGTTCATCGAGCCTGTCTCTTCACCGAAACCGAGGGTCGCGTTTATCTCGTCCTTTGTCGTCCCCACGGCTCCATTGTTGACCATCCCGAAGGCGAAGGTGATACTTAAGGGCGACAATAGCATACTTTTATCTTTCTCTTCCCCAGAGGCGTTCTTGAACAACTCAAGGGCAAAAGAATTGTTGGCCTGTACATATTCAGTCTCAGTCCTGGTCAAGGTGATGTCCTCCCGGGGAATAAGCTCGTCGGTGGGCACGGTATCGTCCTCCAAGGAACTCTTCGCGCAAGAGCTCAAGGTCACTAAAACGCTGATAGCAAGGATTGTATGCAAAAATTTTTTCATAATTTAAAAATTCAAATATTCAAAAATATAGAGCGACTATTAATAATAACCATCATAAGGGGTTTTTCCGGCGAACAGGATGGAAATCTTGGTCCCGTCTTTCATCAATACACGGATGTCAATCTTACCGTCGTCGTTTAGAGTCTGGTTATCCTCATTGTAAGTCGAAAACTTGTACGAGTTGATCTTCACATCCTTGACAAGGTCGCAGCCTCCTTCATATTTTCCTTGGTTCATAGGAATGCTCAGATACTCTCCGTAACCGTTGGAAGGTTCCATCATACTGATAAAAATATAATCTATATACTGGCCGGGGGCTGTATACTCCGTTCCCGTATGCCGGAAACCGCCGATATAAACCATAGCCGGGACTTTATCCCAATTCGGGCCCTCTGTGAAAGACTCCCCATAAAAATGGCACCGGTGAGAGGATCCTTTACTAGGATTCGCGATTCCCCCGCCCACAAAAACGGAACCTATCGGATAGGATTTCTTGTTCCCTATCGCCAACTTGTTTTTGGTTTTGAATTCAGTGCCGTCAGCATTTTTAATGACAAGTTCCTGATTCAGGAATCCGTCTTCGTCATCAGGCCAATCTGTCGCATTGCAAGAGGCGAATCCGACAGTGAACACCAACGCTGAGATAATGAATAAAAAACGTCTCATAATCATATCGCAAATATAACCTTTCTAGATAATTATTTCTGTGCCGACTTTCTCTTGCCTATAGATTCAATCTCAAGCCAACATTAATAGTTAAAGCAAAAGGATGCTCAGTCCTGTAGGTCAGGATTGAGGGATTATCCGGCTTGAAGTACCAAGAGACCTCGGGGGCAAGGTATATTCCGAGATACTCAAGGAAATCATAACGGATTCCGGCATCAGCCAACGCTGAAAAGTTGAAGTCTTTGTCCCGTATGTCTTCTCCATCCAGCCTGGCGTAAACGCAGCGATCCACTTTTCCACCAGCTCCAATCCATGCGGAGAATTTGCCTCCTTGCCAGAAACTCCAATCGATCCGAAGCGGGATTCCTAAATATAAGGCCTTCTGGGTCAAATACCTGTTTTGGGTCAAAGACTGTTTATAAATAATCTCAGTGAAAACTGACTTGTATGAAGACATCTCCACCCCCGAGGTTATAGCCAGCCGCGGATTAATCGGAAAACTGAGATCCACACCGAAAGTGATCGGGATGGAGTGGTCAGCTGAAAGGGAGGAAAGACCATTGTTCAAACCGTTATTCCAATTATAAGGAATTGGAACTGAAATGTAGTCTTGTCCCTCTTGTTTGCCTGGGTTCGACCCGTAAACTTTATTTTCCGGAGAATATGGGAAAGAAACCGGAACGGCAACGTCGCTCCGCATCCCTCCGAAATGTGGAGCGACTGTCAGCCGCTTGCGGGTTGGTTTCCCGGAAGTTTCATAGTCGATGAAATCGTTGGATTCTTCGGCCTGCGGGCTCTGGGCCTGCTGTTGGTTTGCGGCGGGAACGTCTTCTGTTTCAACAACTTCCTCGCTGTCAAAAGATTCTTCGCCCTGCGGGCTCAGAATGACAGGGGGGTGCGGGCTCAGAATGACAGGGGGGTGCGGGGACTGGATAACAGGGGGTTCTGGTTGAGACTCAATTGTTTCCGCCAATCTTTGAGGGGCAGAAGGGATGGCCTCAAAAGGCTTTGTCGCAGGAGCGCTATCGGAGGGACGGGAAAGGAAAAGAAGAGCGGCCACAACCGCCGCGGCGGCTATGGAGACGGAAGAAATGACAAACGGAAGCACCCGGCGGCGACGACGGTCAGCCTTGTACTTTGCCTCAAAGACATCCCAGTCGCCTGGAGGCAGAGGAGACTCCGCTTCCCGCAAACGATCTTTTAATATGTCAATCCATTCATCCATCTTAGACTACTTATTCTTTTCCAAATACTCATTGATCATCGAGATCAGATCCTTTTTCGCTTTAGCCAAGGTCGAGGAGGAAGTCTTCTCAGAGATTCCAAGGAACGCCGCTATCTCTTTGTGAGAGTATCCATCCATGCAGAACATGTTGAAAACCACTCTTTTAGCATCAGGAAGCACAGAGATCATCCTTTGTAATTCCTCCAGCGGCACACTTCTCAAATCCTCCGGACTAGGCTCCTCAATGTCGGGGAGATTCTCGTGAAGGCTCAGGAGCTCAAGTCTCCCCTCCTTTCTCATCCTGTCAATCGCAAGATTGACCGCGATCCTGCTGAGCCAAGCATATAAAGATCCTTTTCCAACATAACGGAATTGTCCTATTTTCCTCAAAGCCTTGACCAACGTATCGTGCATAAGGTCCATCCCCTCAACCGAGCCACCGGAATACCTGGAGCAGAGTGTCCTGAGCCTGGCCGCATATCGACTATACAGCTCCCTGATGGCGTCACTGTCTCCTTTCTCGCATAAAAGAGCCAACTCCCGCTCACTTATTTCCGATACGTCGCTCAATGTTCTTTATCCTATAAACGCACAATTCCCGGAAATACGGCCAAAAATGTCAAGCTTTTTTGGCGTTTTCCGGGAATGATTAAAAGAAGCTTTCGAAAAGCAATCACATTAAACCGGGAGGGTCTTTGCCCTGAGCCACTCAGCCACCTCCGAAGATAGGCGAGGTGAAAGAGTGCGGAACACCCTCTCGTTGTAGTCGTTAAGCCATTTGATCTCAGAGTCGTCAAGCAGATCCTTGACAAGGATGGAGGTGTCGAAATGACACAGGGTCATGGGCTCGAAGCGGAGCCAGCGACCGAAATCATTCTCTCCGGCATCGACACAAAGCAAGACATTCTCGTGACGAACCCCGTGACGGCCTTCACGGTATATTCCCGGCTCATCAGTGGTTACCATGCCAGGAAGGATGGCTTGGTGGTTGAAATTCTGGCGGATATCCTGCGGTCCTTCATGGACATTGAGGTAGAATCCCACCCCGTGGCCGGTTCCGTGGCCGAAATTACGTTTGGTGTTCCACAAAGGTGCCCTTGCTAACGCATCTATCTGACACCCGGCCGTGCCTTTCGGAAAGACTATTTTTGATAAAGCTATATGTCCCTTAAGCACAAGGGTGTAGTCTTCTTTCTCAAGTTGAGAGCAAGGCCCGAGAGGAACGGTGCGGGTGATGTCGGTGGTTCCGAAAAGATACTGTCCGCCTGAGTCGCAGAGATACAGACCGTTAGCATACAACTCCGCCGAACCGCTCTCAGGGGTAACATAATGCGGCAGGGCGGCATTAGGTCCGTAGGCGGAGATGGTCTCGAAACTCTCACCGCGGAAGCCTTCTATCCCGGATCTGAACTCATGGATTTTCAAAGAACACTCATATTCATTGAGCGGCTCTCCGCTTTCGATCATTGTCTCCAGCCAGAAAAGGAAGCGCTCCATCGCCAGTCCATCCTCCAGATGAGCCTCTTTCAAACCTTCGATCTCAACCTCGTTCTTAACTGCTTTACGAAGGGAAACAGGCGACTTACCGGTCACCACGCTTTCCCTTAAGGTGTTCTCTTTCAGCACTCCATAGAGGTCGTAGTTCAGCGAAGACGGATCGACGAACAGGCGTTTGATGTAGTCTCCGTCCACCATTCCGGCAAGAGCCATCCCAATGTCGGAATAGTCCTGGATGTTCACTCCGTCCGCTGTCAGCTCGTAGAAACTGTCGGCAGTCTCATGGTCATTATCCGGAATCTCTCCTTTTCGGACAAACCACTGGGTGGTGTCGTGGGTTACAAGAAGATAAGACATGACCACCGGATTGTAGGCCACATCGCTTCCACGGACATTCAGGGTCCAGGCAATCTCGTCAAGAGCGGTTAGCAGGATCGCATCGCAGCCATTGTCCCTCAACCACTTACGGATCCATACGATCTTCTGTTTCCTGGACCAGCCGACCGTCTCGGTCCCCAATGTTATTATGGGGGTTTGGGGAATCCCGGGCCTGTCCTCCCAAAGAGGGGAAAGCATATCGGGTACGTTGGCTATCGCCGTACGCTCCTTGCCAATGGTGTCCCTTATCTCGACCACTGAAGTGGCGCTGATCCCGAGTCCATCGACGGCGACAACCACCTCGCTGTAGCCATCGAACTGCCTTTTGAGCCATTCGGGAATAAGCACCTGATCCTGTACCCTGGTCTTGTGAAGCTCAATCCCGGTGCCCCGGAGTTGCTTTTCCGCCTGTATGAAATAGCGGGTGTCGGTCCAAAGGCCGGCATGATCCTCGGTAATGACCATCTCGCCTTCACCTGTGTAGCCGGACACCCAAGCGACCTGGTGCCACCTTGGAGCCGAATACTCACTGGAATGCGGGTCATTGCCGGTCAGGACGACAGCGTCCCAACCTCTTGACCGCATCATGTCCCGGACGGCCTCGACTTGGGTTCTCATTTCAGCAATCTTCGTTTGATGGTTCTGACTGTGGACAGAATCAAATGATCTATAGGAATATACGATGACACGGACTTCAGTCCGGAAAGCAACAGGTTGCCCGGGGAATAAGACTCTTTCATGTCGGCGAAAGAATGTTGGACAGCCTTCCCTTTGCTGTCAAGATTCTTCTTTACCTGCTTTTGGGCGAGTTCCAACTCGTCCAATGTCTTAATCTCACTGTACTTCATGGCCTGTATTCTTATCTTCTTCCTCAAAGAAGAGGTTCACCAACAGAGGAACGAATGTGTCGCGGAAAAGCTTCTTCCGAAGAAGGAACAGCACTCCAAGCACGATGAGGAAAAAGCCTCCGACAATGGCCGCGCCACCAGCATAACTGCCGATCATCTCCCCGATCCACATGACTCCTCCAAAGGCTATGGAAATCAGGATTATGGAAACGACAAAGAGGACAAGCAGCATGTACAGCAACTTGCTCAGAGTCAAGGATAGACCTTTGATGGCCCCGAGCTTCAGTTCGGCGATCCGGAGATCGACATATTCAGAAGCCTTGGTCCCAAGGTCCTCGACTGGTTTTGTGAACTCGGCCATCGCCTATGCCTCTTCTTCGGTCCCGGCGTCATCGGCCTCGTCCTTGGCGAGCGCCTTCTCGATCTTCTCAAGCTGAGCGAGAATCTTCTCACGAGCACCTTCCTTAAGGTCGGTGGCCTGGTCGGACAAAGTCGCCTTCAAGTCCTTAAGATCCCTGCGGGCGAGGCGAGCCCTTGCCCGAAGCCTTGTCGTTGCGCTTTCCGCACCCTCTTTAACATCCTCGAAGGTCTCTTTGGCTTTGTCCCAACCTTCGTCAGCGGCATCCACAAACTCGTCCCAGCCGTTCGCCGCGGCGGCCTTGACCTTACGACGAGTCTCCTCGCCCTTCTCGGGAGCGAACAACAAACCGAGAGTCAGCCCGGCGGCAGCCCCGGCTATCAATGCGAATAATGAATCTCCTTTCATAATTGTGAACACTTAAAGATTTGTTATTTACAAATATAACAATTACCAAACAACAAGCCAAACTTACCCAAGGCTTTCAAGCTTGCCTTAAATAGATTATATTTGCAGGATATGGACAGAAAAGAAGAGGACAAGATTATTGAAGGAATAACCTCGCAGGAGTACAAGGAGGGGTTCGTGACGGACATCCGTCAGGAATTCATTCCAAAAGGCTTGAACGAGGACATCATACGCACCATCTCCGCCCTTAAGAAGGAGCCGGATTGGCTTCTGGAGTTCCGTCTGGACGCTTTCCGCAAATGGCAGAAGATGGAGATGCCCAATTGGGGTCATCTTGACTTGCCACCCATTGATTTTCAGGATATTATCTATTACGCTGCCCCGAAGAAAGATTCGGAGCGTCCAAAGGAAATAGACCCGAAACTGGAGGAAACCTTTGAGAAGCTGGGCATCCCTGTGCGGGAACGCAAGGCTCTTGCTGGAGTCGTGGCTGTCGACGCGGTGTTCGATTCCGTGAGCGTGGCTACCACCTTCAGGGCTTCACTTGCTGAGAAAGGAATCATATTCTGCAGTTTCTCAGAGGCCGTCAGGGAGCACCCTGACCTCGTGCGGAAATACCTCGCTAGTGTCGTTCCCTCAGGGGATAACTTCTACGCCGCCCTCAACTCCGCGGTGTTCAGCGACGGCAGCTTCTGTTATATTCCGAAAGGAGTCAAATGCCCGATGGATTTGTCGAGCTATTTCAGGATCAACGCAGCCGGGACAGGGCAGTTCGAGAGGACGCTGATCGTAGCGGAAGAGGGCTCCTCGCTCAGCTACATGGAAGGTTGCACGGCTCCGATGAGAGACGAGAACCAGCTCCATGCGGCGGTGGTGGAGATTGTCGTGGAAAAAGACGCCGATGTGAAATACTCCACGGTGCAGAACTGGTACCCTGGCGACGCCCAAGGCCGAGGCGGAATCCTTAACCTTGTGACTAAGAGGGGAATATGCAAGGGCAGCGGGGCGCATCTGAGCTGGACCCAGGTCGAGACCGGATCGGCCATCACCTGGAAATATCCCTCAACCATCCTAAAGGGGGACTATTCTTCCTCTGAGTTCTACTCAGTCGCTGTCACCAACAATTTCCAGCAAGCGGACACCGGAACAAAGATGATCCACATCGGCCGGGGAACAAAAAGCCGGATCGTCAGCAAAGGTATCTCTGCCGGGCACAGCCAGAACAGCTACCGAGGCCTTGTGAGGATGAACCCTGGGGCCATAGGCGCCAGGAACTATTCCCAATGCGACAGCCTTCTGATCGGCTCTAAATGCGGGGCCCACACTTTCCCCGACATCCAGAGCCTTAACCCGACAGCTATCGTGGAGCATGAGGCCACCACATCGAAAATCAGTGATGAACAGCTCTTCTACTGCAACCAGCGCGGGCTTGACGCGGAGGATGCCGTGGGCCTGATCGTCAACGGCTACGCCCATGAAGTCCTCTCACGCCTCCCGATGGAGTTCGCCGTGGAAGCGACCAAACTACTACAAGTTTCCCTTGAAGGGTCAATAGGATGATGAAATCAAACTTTTGATAATGAATAATAAATACAATGCAATATCTCTATTCTCTGGTGCTATGGGATTAGATCTTGGTATAGAAGCGGCTGGCTTTGATATCAAGGTTTGTGTTGAGATGGATCATTGGGCGGCAGAGACTATCAGAATTAATACTTCTATTCCTGTTATTGAACGGGATATAAATGATGTTTCTTCAGAAGATATTCTAAAAGTATCTGGATTAAAAAAGGAAAATATTGATTTGGTGGTTGGTGGCCCTCCTTGCCAAGCTTTTTCCACCGCGGGAAAACAGCGTGGTTTTTCGGACATCAGAGGTGGTTGTATTATCCAGTTCATCAGAGTAGTTTCAGACCTTAAACCTAAGTATTTCATACTGGAAAATGTACGAGGAATACTATCAGCCAAGTTAAATGCGGTTCCGGAAGCCTATAAAGAATATGATTCTATAAAAATGGAATCCGGCAGTGTGTTAAAACTTGTTCTAAACGAATTTAATAAGTTAGGCTACAGAATTAGTTATGCACTACTGAATGCGGCGAATTATGGAGTTCCGGAGAAGCGCGAAAGAGTTGTTATGATCGGCCATTTAGGCGACCGAGTACCAATTCCTGCGCCCTCTCATTCTGAATCCGGTGCGTTTGGCACAAAAAAATGGGTATCATTAAGAGATAGCATCGGCGATTTGCAAGGAAAGCCTATGAGATATATTCCTCTCCGTTCAAGGATGGAAAAATATATGAAGCTAATAGGAGAGGGAGAGAATTGGACAAAACTTGATCCTGCCGTCGCAAAAGAAGCCATGGGCAAGGCATATGTATTGTCTGGAGGAAAAACAGGCTTTTTGAGAAGACTAAGTTTCGATGAGCCTGCACCAACACTAGTTACCAGTCCAACTATGCCGGCAACTCAACTCTGTCATCCGAAAGAACTTAGGCCTCTTTCGGTTGAGGAATATGCTCGTATTCAACAATTTCCTGATACTTGGATTTTCGAAGGACGAATCGAATCTATTTATAAACAAATAGGAAACGCCGTTCCTGTAGGCTTGGGCAAAGCTGTTGGGAACCAAATCATTAGACATATTAATCACTTGACATCTCCTACAGAAGAAGAGGATAATAAAATCCCTTATTCAAGATACACCAATTCAACTGACAGCGTTTGTGCTAAGTATCAACATCGAAATATTAACCTTAATAAAAAAAATTATGAACAACAATCTTAAACAAGCTGTAGAGGGTTATATCTCAGCCAACATTTCCTTCTTCCATGAAGCGAGAATAGAGAAACTAAAAACTCTTAAATTAGAGAATCTCCTGAAGAGGAAGAATCCTTATTTGTACAAGGCCAAAGATCTTAATACGCCTCAAGCCGTGGTTGAGAATCTTGCTTCAGCCTTTATGTCTTCTGCCGAAGAGACCATGTTCGGAGACTGGTTGGAAGGTTTGGCGATACATATCTCAAGGATTATGTTTAATGGAAGCAAAAGTAGTGCGGAAGGTATTGATCTTGAAATGGATAAGAATGATGTCCATTATTTTGTAAGTATAAAATCCGGGCCAAATTGGAGTAATTCTTCTTCCTTGAAAAAACTCTGCGAGAATTTTGTGAAAGCCAGACGAATCTTCAAAACAAGCGGAAATAAAGCATTATGCGAATGTATAGAAGGATGTTGCTATGGAAAAGATGCCGCTCCGGTAAAAAATGACGGACATTATAAGCTATGTGGCAAACTGTTTTGGGAATTTATCTCCGGAGATCCTGATTTATATACTGAAATCATTCAACCTCTTGGTATCAATGCGACTTTAATGAACCAAGAATACAAGATAGAGTACGATAAAATGATAACCCGATTCGCCAGAGATTTCGGAACGGAATATTCGGATGAAGATGGTAATCTCCTATGGAATAAAATACTTGAGCTTAATTCCGGTTATCCTAAAGATTTTAGTCTTTCCCTATAATTACCTATAATATGGGATTATTCGACATAAATAACATAGCCTTCACGATGGGTGGGGCGGGGGTCAGCTGGCTGGAGCTGATCGGAGTGATCACCGGACTGACCTGCGTGGTTCTGGCCGGAAGAAACAGCAAGTACAACTTCTGGGTCGGCTATTTATACAACATACTTTTGTTCATCTTGTTCTGGCAGAGGCATTTGTACTCGGCAATGCTGCTCCAGCCGATAGCGTTCGGAATCAATGCTTTCGGCCACTGGAGATGGACCCACCCGAAAGAGAACGAGAAGAGCGCCAAAGACTCCTCCGCCTTGAAGGTCAGCAGACTTGACATGAGGGGATGGTGTGTCGCCCTGACTGTAGTGGTGGTGGCGGGAGCTATCTGGGGATATGTTTTGAGCCAGCTCGGAACCTCTTGGTGGACAAAGACTTTCAGCCCGGATCCGACCCCTTGGCTGGATTCTTTCGTGCTGATGCTCACTCTTCTGGCCCAGTTCCTATCGGCGCAGAAGAAATGGGACTGCTGGATTGTCTGGCTGGTTGTGAATGCCGCCAACATAACCCTTTACCTGAGCTCGGGACTGGTCTTTATGCCAATCGTCAGCGCATTGTACCTCATCAACGGCATCTGGTCACTTTGGACCTGGTATAAATTGTACAGTCGTGATTTGTAAATGCCTTATAATAAAAAACTTAGATTAATGTCTTGGTGGTTTTTCAAGGGGATGGCTTTTGTTGAAGTAATTGATAATAACTGATTTATAAAACACGCAAAATGGCATTATTAAAAATACAGGGGCTTCATGCCGGCATCGGAGACAAGGAGATCCTAAAGGGGATTGACCTCGAGATCAACCGTGGAGAAATCCATGCCGTGATGGGACCGAATGGTGCCGGAAAGAGCACCCTTTCCGCTGTCCTGACAGGAAAACCGGACTATGAGGTAACGGCAGGAACTATCGAGTTCATGGGCCGGAACCTGCTGGAAATGAAGCCCGAAGAAAGGGCTTGGGCTGGGATGTTCCTCTCATTCCAGTACCCGATCGAGATTCCCGGGGTGTCTATCACCAACTTCATGAAGACCGCTATTAACTCAAGGCGCAAAGCCGAAGGCTTGGAGCCGATCAAAGGCGGAGAGTTCCTCAAACTGATGAAGGAGAAGATGGCGCTAGTGCAGATGAAGCCGGAGTTCGCCAAGAGGGAGGTCAATGTGGGCTTCTCAGGAGGAGAGAAGAAGCGGAACGAGATATTCCAGATGGCGATGCTGGATCCCGTGCTGGCTATACTTGACGAGACGGACAGCGGGCTGGACGTGGACGCGTTGAAGATTGTGGCCGATGGTGTCAACGCCTTGCACACACCAGATAAGGCCGCGATAGTTATCACTCACTACCAGAAGCTTCTGGAATATGTCAAGCCGGACAAGGTCCATGTCCTTAAAGATGGGCGGATCGTGGCCGATGGTGGCAGGGAATTGATTGACAAAATCGAGAGCGATGGATTCGAGCAGTTCTAGAATATCTGCCGGACGGCCGCCAGAGCCCGACCGCGTCCATTCTCGCGTCGCCCTTCGACAAGCTCAGGACGGCGCTGCGGCTGAGTACGGCCTAAGCTCTGCGGCCGCTCCGGCGGTAATCGTCGTTGAATCGTCCCGGACGGAAAACTTCGTGGTCGGGGCTGGGGAAAGGCTTGATGTGACGTTTGTCGTTTTACCTGGAACTTCCGCAGAAATTCCTGTCACTGTGGACATTACCGGACCAGGAGCGACAGTGGACCTTAAAGGGATATACCTTAGCGCCGGCACTGACCAAGTGACTTTCAACATCACGATGAACCACCATGTCGGAGGATCCGTGTCCAGACAGCTGTTCAACGGACTGGCCTCCGGCTCAGCAAAATGCTCATTCTTCGGAAAGATCATTGTGGCGCAAGATGCCCAGAAGACCGAGGCCTATCAGGAGAACCACAACATCGTCTTATCAGATGATGCTCTTGTCAACACCAAACCCCAGCTGGAGATTTACGCTGACGACGTGAAGTGCTCCCACGGAGCCACAGTCGGAAAACTAAACGAGGACGAGCAGTTTTACATGCGCTCAAGAGGCATTCCGGAAGACGAAGCCAAAGTGCTGCAGATGATCTCATTCGTCGCCCCTATCCTATCCGGCATTGATGATGAGATTCTTGCCGCCAAAGTAGAAAACGCTATCCGCTCGCTGGTCGTCAAACACTAAGTGTGGAGACGACTTGGCGTTGATAATGAGTAACTTACGCTATTTAGCATAGTGAAATATCACAACGGGACATTGCTTAAGTGATTGATAATCAAGAGAGATGGTTCTCCAGACTAATGTCAAGCTGAATTTCGGACTGAGCGTCCTCCGCAAAAGGGAGGACGGCTATCATGATCTCGAGACCCTGTTTGTCCCTTGTCATGAGTTCGGGGACACTTTGGAGGTTATAACCGGTGATGACTATAGCCGCACTTCCGCCTCTCTGTTTAGGCGCTATGGTGCCTTCATGGATCCGGAGGGGCTGCCGGCCTTAGGCGATACTCAGCCGCAGCGGAGCGAGGATGGACTTCGCCGGGGCCGGACTGCCCCTCCGGATCTGGGTGACGAATTAGCTCAAGGAATCAGCGAGGATGGGAAGCTGATGATCACGATAGCGAGGAAGGAAGGTGTGGACTGGGATCCGCTCAAAGACCTTTGCGCCAAGGCTTACTTCCTGCTAGCCAACGACTTCCAGCTGCCTCCAGTGAAAATATTCCTGGAAAAGAAGGCTCCTGTGGGAGCTGGCCTTGGAGGCGGTTCGGCCGACGCCGCATTTACTTTGAAAGCCCTGAATGACCTTTGCGCCCTCGGGCTCAGCGATGAGAAACTCTCTGAATATGCCTCAAAGCTCGGTAGCGATTGCGCTTTCTTCGTTTGGAACAGGCCGATGATCGGCACCGGGCGAGGGGAGATTTTAGAGCCGTTTGACCTCAACTTGGATGGTTATGTGGTCAAGGTACTGGTTCCCGAAGGCATCAGCGTCTCTACCGCCGAAGCCTACCGCGGCATTGTCCCTCGATGTTCAAACGACGGGGGTACTACTGCCCCGACGGAGTTTAAGGCCATCCTCCGGCGCCCGGTTGAGGAGTGGAAGGGGCTACTGGTCAATGACTTCGAGGCGACAGTGTTCAAAGCGCACCCGGAACTCGAGGCAATCAAACAGTCGCTTTACGACAGCGGTGCGGTCTATGCGGCGATGTCCGGATCCGGATCCGCATTGTTCGGAATATACAGGAAAGAATCATGAGAATCTTGAAAATTGCGGCGATCACCCTTGTCGGAGCCATTGCGATTAGTTGCGGAAACAACTCTGGCAAAGTGATTTACGTTGGAGGAGCCGATGATGGCAACGACCTTGTCAAACTCCTCAATGAAGAGCGTTTCAGAATAAAAGAAAGCTCCACGGTTTCAGAGGCTCTCGAAGCGGCCAAGCCTGGGTCGGCGGTTATCCTCGTGGCAGGTGACTACCCTGACACACCCCTGGAACTCACGGAAAAGGACCTTAGAGCCATCAAGGAGAAGGGGCTGAAGGTTTTCGCGGAGTTCGCTGTGGCCGGCCCTTCGACAAGCTCAGGGACCGAGGAGATTGGTGTGGAGAGGGTCGTGGTGACGAAGCGGATTGGCGAGGATCTTAAGCCGATGGATCTGCTGACGATCAACAGAGCGGTTTATGTCAAAGCGGAAGCGGCTGATCCTCTGATGGTTATCGCAAGAGTGGCAGGATTCGACACAGCGGTGTTCGGTCTGGAAAACACCCCAAGCAGTCCCCTTGTCTATAAGCCAAACGACAATCTCTGGATAAGCACATCAAAGTTGAGCGACTTCGCTAAGCTAAGATTCATGCCGGAAAGGAATTGGAAACTGTTTTGGGAAGCTGTGATGTCCGATCTGACCGGTAAAAAGGTTGTGTTCAAAGAATGGCCTACGACAGTGGCCCCGGCATATTCAAAAACAGAAAAACTGCCGAAGACGGCCAGAAAGGCGGCAATCGCAAAAGGCATCGAATGGTTCTTCAACGGGCATTTCCTGATCCACCAGGACTGGAAAGAATCGTGGCTTATGCGGTACATGGGCGACGGTACAATGCCTGTGGGGCCTGAGCTTCCGGAAGACGCTCCGAACGGAGACGGCACCCTGGGAGTGCTCGAAGGTCACTGCTCCGCTATCTACAACGACGGCCGTCAGGCCTACCGCTACTGGATCCGTGACGACATTCAAGGAGAGAGCGCCATGGCCTTTGCCATAGCTGGGGAACTACTTGATAATAAGGAATATAAAGCAATCGCTGAACGCCTTTCTGACTATTCCTTCAAAGAGTTCAGGGATGGTCCCAGGAACGATCCCGCAAGTCCGACCTACGGGCTGCTGGGCTGGGCGTACACCCATAAGTGGGTCTATTACGGAGACGACAACGCCCGGTCAATCCTCGGAACCATACTGGCTGCCAAAGTCCTTGGAACAGACAAATGGAATCAGAAGATCGATGAGGCGATCGACGCCAACTTCAACACCACCGGGAAAAACGGATTCCGTGGCGGACGGCTCCACGAGCAGGACATCCAGCAGAACGGCCTAGAGTTCTACCAGAACAGGTATCTAATCAATCCGCACCCCCATTACGAGAGCTGGATCTGGGCCTGCTATCTTTGGCAATATGCCAACACAGGCGATAGTAAATACTTGAATCTCACCGAGAAAGCCATCTCGCTGACCATGGCCGCCTACCCGGACGGCTGGAGCTGGACCAATGGCATCCAGCAAGAAAGAGCGAGGATGCTTCTCCCGTTGGCCTGGCTATACAGGGTGAGCCCCACAGAGGAGCACAAAGCTTGGATTGACACCATCATAGCGGACATCGCCAAAAACCAGGTTGAGTGCGGAGCGATCCGGGAAGAGCTGGGCGATCCTTCCAAGGGCAATTATGGGGCTGAAAAAAGCAATTCCGACTATGGGAACGGAGAGGCTCCGCTGATATTCCGGAATGGAGATCCTGTGGCTGACATGCTCTACACCAGCAACTTCGCCGTGTTCGCCCTCAACGAGGCAGCCTGCGCGACAGGCGATCCGCAAATAAGGAAAATGGCCGATTCCCTCGGTGAATTCCTCGTGAGAATCCAAGCCCGTAGCGACGAGCATAAGAGCGTGGACGGAGCCTGGTTCAGGGCATTCAACTTCCGCGACTGGGACTACTGGGCTTCCAACGCCGATGCCGGCTGGGGCGCCCAAAGCACCCTTACCGGCTGGATCCAGAGCTGGATCATCACCACCCTCGCCCTGATGGAAGAGGGTACTTCTTATTGGGATATCGCTGTCGGGAAATAATCAGAAGCCTCTGCCGTGCTTCATCCACAGGTCTTCCTCCAGTTTCTTCCAGAGGTCGGCCGCAGCCTTGTAAATCTTGGCGGTGTAGGCGTTGAGAACGTCCTCTGAAGGATTCTTCTCAACTTCCGGAAGTCCCTCAAAACCAAGATCTTCGATGGTCTGAATGTCCTTATATACCCTCTCCTTGTTGGTCTGCCAAGCCAAGGTGGCCAGACGGTTGGGACGACGGAAAGTCCAAAGGGCGCCGTCCGGAACATATCGTCTCATGCCGCAGGTGTCAAAGGCGGCGGGAAGCTCGGTTGTTCCACTGAATATCGGGAACCTGGGGCTTTCACCAGGATTGTCAAGGGCATACCAGCAGACTCCTCCGACCGCATCAGGCAACCAGTCGCGAGCCTGGATAACGGTTGAGTGCGAGCACCACGCGACGGCGATTGTGCGGGCGAACTCGACAGCTCCGGGAGCGACTCCGTTGATCATGTTGCGGGTGTCGGTAGTGAGCCAGGGATTGGCCACCGGACTAACCTTCTTTGTGGCAGGCTTGCCATCTTTCCCGGGAACCTCAACCAAGAGATTCTTTGTCATGTCGAACTGAAGACCCTCATAGGTCCCGCGGAGAATCTCCATAACCTTCCTCACATCCACTTTCTCATCAGGCTTGACGGAAAAAGGCAGCTCCGGAGCATCGTAGGAAAGATGGAGTGAAGGAGCTAATGTGTTGAGTATCACATATTCCCGCTCCTTGAAATTCTTGCCGCCTCCATAGGAGCTGTGATAGGCTTTCCAGAACACGAAATCGCCTTCCCCATCCCAAAGGCCGTATTTCTTGGCGACCCTCTCGACATTGTCAGAGGCCATGAAATAGTCCTTGTTGTCTCGGTCTATCTTGCCTATTCTCGGGATGTTGGCGGACACGGCGACTTCGTCGTCAGGCACCCTCTGGGCCGCCCAAACGGCTCCGGAGATTCCTCGGCCACAGCCCAGAATCTCGAAGAACCACGCTTCTTTCTTATCGATCACGGTCAAGCACTCTCCGCCGTCGGCATAGCCGTATTTCTGAGCGAGCGAACCCATCAATTTGATAGCGTCGCGGGCATTGTCACACCTTTGGAGAGCGATCCTCGCAAGCTCCTCGATAAGGAACATCGAACCTGGATTGCGCAGGGTGTCGGGGCCGGAGAAAGTAGTCTCACCAATCGCCACTTGCTTCTCATTCATGCAAGGATAGGCAGTGTTGAGATAGGCGTAGGTGTGGCGGACCTGGGGAATCTCGCCCACAAAACGAACGCCCGTGGTGTCGCCGTCAAAAGCCGTCTTGCGGGTGTTTTTGTAGATCTTCATCCTGGCCTTGGGACCATAGTCCAAGGCGGGCTCCACGGTTATCCATGTTCGGGAGACTCCGTCGCAGGTATGGGATGTGATGACCGAGCCGTCGGCCGAAGCCAAACGCCCTACCACCAGGCTGGTGCACTCATCCCTTGAATACTCATCATCCTGCGCCCAGGCGGCGACCACCAGGCACAGAGCGGAGATCAAAGTGAATATCTTTTTCATACAGAACTATTTAACTCTATCTTTAACCAACTTTCCGACCCTCTCGATGTCATAGAAATCCTTGTAGTTCTTGACAGTCATCCTTGTGCCGTTAGGTCCTTCAATCTCAACCTTGTTGTCGTTGGCGATCGGGATGTCAGGTGTTATTCCGGCATCGATATTCTCGCCAGAGAGGGTGTTGAGCCTTGCCCTGAACGAGGATATCTGGAAGCAAAAACCATCGGCGGTACACATCGCCTGAATAGCGCAGCTGCCGCCTCCGGAGATTTCTCCGACCACAGGCACTCCGGCATCCTTAAGCATTGAGGGAAAGAGGTTTCCGCATGAGAAGGAGACATCTGAGGAAAGCACGGCGAAGTTGAGTTTGTACTTGACATCCTTGTCCTTTTTGTCGAACACCCCGTCGAAATTACGGTCAACCTCGTACTCGACAAGAGCTCTCTGGCCGGTCAGGGGATTGTCGTGGCAGAGGTAACTCTTATTCATGATGAGAGAAGTCATCGCCATAACGATATCGGCGGATCCACCACCATTGGAAGTGATGTCAACAATGAAGTTCTCGACCTCGGGATCGGCCGCGGCCTTCTCAAGGGCATCAAGGAATATTACCATCGAATCTCCCTTGTTATCATTGATATTAGGTTTAGGACCCTTGCCGGCATAATAAGCGTTCCATGCGTCTTCCGCCCTGGTATTGAATGAGTTAAACACGCAGACAGCGGTGTTTCCTTTCTTGATGTATGTGTCCTGGGTGCCATAGCTCTCAGGGCGCTGGTTGCGGATCGCCATGACATCCTGGGCACGGCCACCCATGGTCGCGCGGCCACCCCTGATAGCGTCCATGACCTCCGTATGCTTTTCCTGAAGACCACGCATCTCGGTGACAAGATCCTCATATTTCGAGCGGTCACGACCCATCGCCGAAGAAATATCCATGGAGGTGTGCCCGTCATAATACAAGGCGTTAAGACCGCTCATTCCAACGAAATATTCAGCCAAGTTGGTGGATTTGAGCAACTTCTTTATCACAGGACCTGCGGCAAGATCTTCTTCAAGAGTCCTGTCCATGCCTTTGGTCTTCAGGGCCTCGTCAAGGGCGACACGGCCGGGATGGCCATAAAAATGATCCATGGCGAAACAGAGCTCCTTGTAGGCGAACTCCGCCATGGACTCCGAACGGGTCGTTTTAGAAAGCAGGGTCTTGTTGTAATCAGGATCGATCCTGGCAAGGCTGACCTCATTGATGGAGGTGTTGGCAACTACTTTCTCCCCGTTGAAACCGGCATGATGGTAGAACAGGTCGGAATACATGTCAGCCAACGTGGCGAAGGGGAAATAGACCGCACCCTTACCATCGGCATGAATGTCAATCCCGTACTTCGCGAATTCCAAAGTGACAGTGGAGACGGCCGGAGTGTATTTGACGCTCTTGTAGCGGACGAATGGCATTCCGTCAAAATAGACATTGGCCATTCCGGGCTGGAGAAGGCCCATCATATTCGTAAATGCGTCGAAATCAGAGGAGACGAACACATCCTTATTCACATTCACCACAGCCTTCGCGTCCCCATTGGCAAGGGTATATTCCCCGATACCGGTGTGGGTCACCGTCATGGTCGATCCTGGAAGCACAATCGACTGAAAATCAGCGGCTGAGATGTAAGCCACATCAGGAAGGTCGTTATAGAAACGAAGAGTGACCTCGCTATCAGGAGCGACCTTGGTCACCACGGGGACTGTCTTTTCAGTGTAAGCGCCGCCATCGGGCTGGTCATCAGCGACTGAGCGTCTGGACGAGATGGTCTTCGGGCCGCAAGACGACAGAATCGCCAGGACGGCCATTGCGGGGAAGATTAAAGATCTGTTTATCATGGTCATTATCTTTGAAAGTTCGGATCAACTTTCAAAGATAATGATGTTTTTCAGAACTCTAGCTGCCGTCCGCGATAGAAATCAAGAAGTTTGGCCGAATAGAGATATTCATAACGGGAGCGGACCAAGTCGGATTCGGCCTTCAGCCAAGAGTCCCGGGCCTCGTTGAACTCGGTGATATTCGCTTTCCCGTTTTCGTATTTGGCCAACACAAGCTCAAAGGATTCCTTCGCGCTTGCCAGAGCGTCTCCGCTGGAACGGTACTTCTCTGAAGCCGCCACAGCGTTGTAATAAGCTTGCTGAATCTCCTTATAGAGGGTTTTCTTGGTGTTTTCGAGAAGAAGCTTCTGATTGGTCTTCGCAAGTTCGGCGGCACGAACCTGATTCCGTGTCTGGAACCCGGTGAATATAGGGACACTTAGAGAGACTCCCAGATACTGGCTGAAATTGTTTTTTATCTGGTTGAAGAACACGTCGGAGGGAGCCGCGCTCATTGTGTAGTAATTGGTTCCGATGCCACCGCTGGCGCTGATTGAAGGGAGGAAAGCTCCCTTGGCGCTCTTGATTGAGAACTCCGTGGCGTCCAGGCGGAGCATTTCGGCTCTAACCGCAGGCTTGCTGTCAATCGCCTCGGCATAGATGTCCTCGGGGTTCCCAAGCAGGATCCCGTCGATCGGAACCTCCGGGCGGACTATGCTGAATCCCTCAGGATCAGGTAGTTCCAGAAGCTGGGATAGATCCAGAAGGGAGATGTTGAGATTGTTGCGGGCCTGGGTGGCAGAAAGACGGCTCTGACCAAGAGCGGCTTTCTGCTGCGCAACCTGAGAAGGAGAAGCCTTTCCGTTCTCAAGCAAAACCTCCAGCCTCTCGAGCTGCAGGGAATCTATTCCCACCTGATTATTGGCCACATCAAGCAACTCCATGTTGTACAGGATCTGGACATAGGCCTGGGCCACGGCCACGCTCATGTCCTCCCTGGCTTTCTCCAAGTCAGCGGTCGCGGCTTTCAGCCCCAACTCACTCTCTTTTATGTTGTTACTGATCCTGAGGCCTTGGAATATAGGCACTGAAGTACCAAGCGATAAGCCTGTGCTGGTCGTGTTGGTGTTGGAATAGGTGTTGTCGGCGGTAAGGCCTCGTCCGAATGAGAGGTTCTCGCTGGCACTGCCGCTGACCATCGGAAGACGGCTTCCCTTGGCGGTCTCAAGCTGAAGCTCGCGCTGCTTGACCTGCAGTTCCGTCTGCTGGAGAGTCAGGTTATTCTCCTGAGCATGACGGATGCACTCGGCGAGTGTCCAGGGGCCGCTGTGGGTCTGGCCATAAGCGGCCCAGGACATAAATAAAACGGTTATGGGTAAAAAAAGGGTTCTTCTCATCACTTCTTCTCAATTATCTGATTACCACGGACTTTGTCCCCCTCTTTGAGGCCGGACTTGATCTCGATGTTGATGCCGTCGGAAAGGCCGGTGACAACGGAAGTCTTGTCGTATTTCTTCTCTCCGACAACCTTATACACAAACGTGGAGTCACCCTCGAAGGCCAAAGCGCTCTCCGGAATGGACAGGACGCCATCCACGCTCTCCAACTGGATCTCAGCGTTGGCGCTGTAACCGGAACGCACTGTGACACCTTCCGGAACCGTCACGGCCGCCTTGATCTCAAACTCATTGGTGCCGTTCTTCTCCTGAGCTTTCGGAGATATGAATTCCATCACGGCATCGAAGGTAACATCCTTCAACGCTCCGACTGTGATCTTCATCGGGACTCCCTCCTGGACCCTGCCGACCTCAGTCTCATCGATGAAACCGTCGAAGATCAGGTCTCCCATGTTGGCGACTGTCGCAATGGTCGTTCCGTCGTTGAAAGTATTGCTTTGGGTCACGGAGTTCCCGACCTTCACGGGAATGTCCAAAATCAATCCGGAAATAGTTGATCTGATGAGAGTTGAGCTGGATCGGGCGTTACTCTTCGACACGCCGTCACGCACAACCTCGAGGGTCTCTATCGCCGCGGCTTTCTCTTCTTTGGCCTGCGCGAGAGCCTGACTGACCTGGTCATATTCTTCGGCGCTCACAAGGTTCTTGTCAAAGAGGGCCTTCTCACGGTCATAATTGGTCTGCGCCTGCTTCAGGTTGATCTCAGCCAGACGGACCCTTGACTGGGCTGAGCTCAAGGAACTCATCTCGGGAATCACCTTGACTTTGGCGATGATCTCTCCTTCCGCCACCATCTCACCTGCCTCCTTGTACAGTTCGGAGATGATGCCGCTGATCTGCGGCTTGATGTTGACCTCGTCGCGGGGTATGATCTTTCCCGTCACGACGGAGGTCTTGTGGATGTCCTTGACAGTGGCTTCCAGCTGCTCGTAGCGGATCTCCTTTGGTCTGGAGTTCTTCCACAGGGCCACAAAGGTGCCCACGAAGACGATGGCGACCAGCGCCAGGATGATGTACTTAAGGTTCTTTCTCATATCGTTTGTTTTTTATTATTCATCTCTCATCGCGTCTACCGGTTTGATATTCATTGCCCTGAGGGCGGGAGCCAGGCCAGCCAGGACTCCCAGCACGACCAGGAGAAGCAGCACGGCGATTCCGGTCCAGAATCCAATCTGGAAGGATATTCCGTTAGTGAAATCCGGCAGGCTGGACACGACTTCCCCCGCGCCCCATAGGATAAACACAGAGAACAAGATGCCCAGCATTCCGGCGAGAATCGTGAGACCTATGCTTTCGGTGATTATTTGTGATAGAATCATTTTCGGAGTGGCGCCGATAGCTCGGCGGATGCCGATTTCCGTCGTACGTTCCTTGACGGTGACCATCATGATGTTGGACACGCCGATGGCTCCGGCGAGCAAGGTACCGAGACCGACCAGGATGACCAGGATGTTCACCCCCTTGAAAAGGTTGTCAACTATCTTGAATATCTTTTCAGTGTCGAGCATCATTATGGCGCTCTTGTCGTCCGGGGCGATCGAATGGCGACGGGAGAGAAGGTTTCGGACTTTCTCCTGAAGTACCTCAGAATCAGCGCCTTCTCGAGCAGTCATGCAGATTATGTCGAATTTTCCTCCACGGTTGTTCATCTTGTTCATCAACTGGTAAGGAATGACCACGCTTTGGTCGGGGCTACCGTTGATGTTGATTCCGCCGTTGCGGCCGTCAACCCCAATCACCTGGAAATAAGAGTTCTTGACTTTGATATAGAGCCCGGTGGGATCCTCGCCTCCAGGGAACAGATTGGACCAGACTCTCTTTCCGATCACGCAGACTTTTCTCTCCTGTGAGCAATCGACCTCGTTGAGCCAGCGACCGAACATCATTTGGGCGCTCTCAACTCCGTTATATTCGTGAGTCAAGCCTTTGATGATGCCTGAATAGGATTTGTCGCCATAGGCTATGTCTCCGCCCCAGTCTGCGTCCATCATGGTGACAATGTCCGTCTCGGGCACCAAAGCCTTTATCGCCTCGATGTCAGTCTTGTCAAGGGACCAGCTGCGATCCCTCTTGAATCCACCGTAAGGCTTTGAGGTCCTGTTACTTCCAACAACTATAGTGTTTGCGGCGAAACCTTGGAAGTTCTGGTTGAGGATAGCTTTGAGGCCATTTCCACCGCCAAGCATGATGAGCAGCATGAAGATGCCCCAGAATATTCCGAAACCGGTCAGGATGGTCCTGCTGCGGTTACGGGCCAGAGTGTCAACGATTTCCTTGTATCTGTCGATGTCGAATCTCATGTCTCTCTCTCCTCCTATTTCTCCGCTCTTAAGGCTTCTATCGGACGAACTCTGGCGCCCTTCCAGGCCGGGATGAGCCCGGCGACCGTACCAGCCACAATAAGCAACAGGGTTGCCTCAATGGCGACATCGAAACCGACACCGATGTTCTTGAATATGTAGAGCTGGATGATCCCGATGTCCATTGGATGAGAAGCGATAGTCTTGTCCAGCAGGAAATCAGCGGCCATTCCCAGGACCATGCCGATGTAGCCGAAGAAAGCGGTGATGATCACACTCTCGACGACAATCAACTTCATGATTGAAAACGGAGTAGCCCCCAAGGCCTTACGGATTCCGAACTCATGGATCCTCTCTTTCACCGTGATCAGCATGATGTTGGAAACTCCGACTATTCCGCTCAGGAGAGTAAGGAAACCAAGGATCCAAAGCGCCAGGCGCATGATTTTGATGGCCTTGCTCATCTCCTGGTTGGAAAGGTAAGCGTTTCTAAGATAGGTGGTTCTGTTGTCCTCGGGATTCAACCCGTGAAAATTGTTGATCCCTCTTTTGTAAGCCTTCTCAAACTCCTCGTTGGCTTCCTTGGACTCAAGGTCGTGGAACTCAAGAGTAAGCCTGTTGAGCCAGGCTCCGTCGGTACGCATTATTTTGGCGGTGGTGTAGGGAATATAAGATTCATGGCCCCAAGACTGCTCAGGGGCCTCTTTTATTCCAATCACTTTGAATGGGATGTTCCCGACGGTCACGTATCTGCCAAGGAGTTTGGAGTAGTCTTTGTCGTCACCAAGGAGCTGGGAAGCCGCTTCCTCGTCAATGACAATATGTTTGCTGTTGTCAGCAAGGTCTTTCTTGTTGATGAATCGTCCGGAAACCATACGGATGTTCCAGATGCTTTTGAGGAGCGGGTCGGCACCGAAGATTTCAGAGGAAAGGGCCTCACGGCCATAACTGACGGTGTCCGAAAATTCAAGGTTGCCGGAAGCCCTGTCTATCTTGTCGCTGAACTGCTCGGAGAAGGCGATGTCCCGATCGTTGAACCGGACCCTGGTGCCTTCCTTGATGCCGTTATAAGGCATGCTGGTGACACCGGGATAGACCGTGATAATGTTCTGGATCTCCTCACCCGCGTTATTCATCAAAGCATTCATCAGGCCGTTGCCGGATCCGATAAGAACTATGATGATTATGATTCCCCAACTGACTGCAAGGCCGGTCAGGGTGGTGCGCAGCTTGTTCTGCCGCAGGGTGCTCCATATTTCCGAGAAAAGGTCCAGCATCTGTTTTCTTATTTAAGAGGCCCGTCTGAGCCGAACCGGACTGAATCGTGAGTCATGTTCTCTTCGATCTGGCCGATCACACCGTCCTTGATGTGGATGATTCTATTGGTGTAGTTGGCGACACCGCTCTCATGGGTGACTACGATTATCGTAAGTTTCTCTTTTTCATTTAGTTCCTTGAGAAGATCCATAATCTCGACAGAGGTCTTGGAGTCAAGGGCGCCGGTAGGCTCGTCGGCCAGGATGATGTCCGGCTTCGTCACAAGGGCGCGGGCGATCGCCACCCTCTGCTTCTGACCTCCGGACATCTCGTTGGGATAGTGCCCGGCCCAATCCTTAAGGCCAAGACGCTCAAGGTATTCCATGGCCATCTCGTGGCGCTTATGACGGCTGATTCCTTGGTAGAATAGCGGCAACTCGACATTCTCGACCGCTGTTTTGAAACTTATGAGGTTGTAGGATTGGAATATGAAGCCTATCATCTTGTTGCGGTACTCTGCCGCTTGGGCCTCAGTTAGGTCCCAAATCAACTTCCCGTCAATGCGATACTCGCCGGAATCGTAATTGTCAAGGATCCCGAGTATGTTCAAGAGGGTAGATTTGCCGGATCCGGAAGCTCCCATGATGGAAACAAACTCCCCTCGTTCGATCCCGAGGTTAATCCCCTTCAAAACATGCAGCGGCTGGGCTCCGAAATATGTCTTGTTGACGTCTTTAAGCTCTATCAGCATACGTTTATTTATTTATGCTTTGTGTATTAGTTCTCTAATACACTGCAAAGGTAAGTATTATTTTTTTATATGCAACACTTTTTATAACAAAAATCGTCCCCTTGCCATAATAATAGACGAAGAAGACGGTTATTTGTGACAAAAAAAGATGCGGCCCTATCCTTGGCCGCACCCTGTTTTATTTTAGTCTTTTACAGTGACGTTATTCTAAAATCTGAAACGAAGGCCCGCGCTGCTGAAGGGAAGTCCACCCTCTGCGTATATCCCGACATGAGGCCAGATGGATAATCCGGCTCCAAGGACACCGTTATACATGAACTTCTTGTTCATCTCATTGTCCTCTTTTTTCTCCGCAAGCAAACCTGCCCCACCCCTCAAATACAAATCGAACTTGCTGGAAATCAAGTAATGAAGACCAACTTGAGGCGCCACATAAACGCATCCGACTTGCTTGCCAGGATCCGGCTCGTCGTGTGTTTCAGAGAGATTACCAAATGCCATGGCCCCCACTCCAAACGAGAGTTTTGAGGCGAGATTCGCCACATGGAAGTCACCGACAACCTCACCTCCCCACGCACCCATCGGGTACGCCGCGGGTCCCACCTGTACAAAACTTTGGGCACCTGAGATCAACGGATAGAGGAGCAGGAATAATAATAAACATTTTTTCATGAGATATTTCTTTAATTGATTATTATGGCTGAACCTTAATTGCTGCTTTTATTCGCAAAAATACTGAATAAATTGATAATTTAGCGGTGTAAAACAAAGATATGGAACATTTCGAGGGTTGTTCTTTCAGGCCGGAATTGCCGGAGGGAATGGATTTGCGGAACGCGCGGATCCTGCTTCATTGTTGCTGCGCTCCTTGCTCGACGGCCATTCTGGAGTGGATGGTCGAAGAGGGGCTCCGGCCTGGGGTGTTCTTCAGCAACTCGAACATCGTGCCTTATGAGGAATATTTGAAAAGGCGTGACGAGTTGGAGCGGTACGCGGTGTCGTTCGGGCTGGAAGTAGTTGATGATGAGTATGATCATGGGGCGTGGCTGGAGTATGTGCGCTCTAAAACAGGGACCGGGATGGAGGGGCCGGAGAGGGGGCCAAGATGCCTTGCTTGCTTTGAGTTCCGGTTGTTAAGGGCAGCCCGATATGCCGCGGACCATGGCTATGACATTCTAACCACGACTCTCGCTTCTTCCCGCTGGAAAGACCTCTCGCAGGTTGATGCCGCCGGACGTTTGGCCGTCGAAGGAACAAAGGTGGCCTGGTGGGGGCAGAATTGGCGCAAGGGTGGAATGCAAGAGCGCAGGAACTTCCTTATAAAGTCCTGCGCCCTGTACAACCAGACCTGGTGTGGTTGCGAGTTCAGCTCACATAGATAGCACTATTTGAACCACTCGGTGATGTGGTCTTTCGCCCAGAGATAATAGACAATGAGGCCAACCCAGCTGGTGGCCAACACCAATACGGAGCAGATGACCTTTCCGACGACGGAAATGGGCTTCTTGCAAATGTCGATTACCGCCAGGACAGCGAGTACAAGACCGACTAAGTAGATAATGGTTTTCATATCGATTCTGAATTATTTTCCACAAGATAGTGAAAACCTCAGAAAAAACGAACTATTAATCAATTTCTTCCGCGGGAATCTCCCAATCATCGGTGCGGAAAGGCACCACTGGCTGACCAAGAGTTGTCTTAAGATTTGTCTCCGAATGGTTGCAGAAGACGTATCTTACCGCCACAGGATCTTTTACCTCATCTGACCATACTTCCACCTGGTTGTCCATCCAAAGGATCCTCGCTTTCGCCGGACGGAACTTCTTGTCAGCTCCGGCGATCTCAAATCCCTTGACGGAACGTACCACCTGACCCTGGTCGTCAAGCCAGTTAAAGCTTCGAGGATCGGACTGGTCGTTAGGCTCGCAAAGGTTGTTGAAGGAGATAACCGCCTTACCTTCTTTTATTTCCATGGATTTATAGGTAGGCGCTTCAGCGGGAACTCCTTCAATTCCATAATCCCTCGACAAGGCCAGCCAAGCTAGTCTCTCCCCGACAGAGAGCTTGTCTGGCTCGTGGATGAGGGAATATGTCCCGACATCAGTCGTGCTGGCCATGGCGCAGTTGGGAACCATCTTTGTCGCTTTGATCTGGTTCTCGACCAGAAGAGCCGAGCGGCGTTTCTCCGCTCCGCTGTAGCGGTAAGGAGCTATCTGAGTGATGTAGAACGGCATGTTCTCATCGCCCCAGGCCTCCCGCCACTGGCGGATCATCTCCGCCTGCATGTCGGCATATTCCTTATAATTTCCCCGGTTGGATTCGCCTTGGTACCAGATGAAGCCTTTAGCGGTGTAGTTGACGATAGGAACGACCATTCCGTTGTAAAGCACGGAGCATGGGAGGTAGTACTCGTCCCAGTTATTTTTGGTGTATTCCTCGTCCACACCGAGTTTGGCATTGGATTCGGGCGACATCCAGGCCTCGATGTTGGTTCCTCCCCAGTTGGTGGTTATCAGGCCGATAGGCACACCCAAGTACTGGTTGAGGCAACGCCCGAAATAGTAGCCGACAGCGCTGAAAGCACCAACCGACTTCGGGTCAGACAAGAGCCACTCGCCTTTACAGTCGTCCCTGGGGGTGTCTGTCGAGTCCCTCGCAACCGTGAATAGCCGTATGTCGGGATAGAGGCGCGCCTGTCGCATGGTCTCCGTGGCATGGAGACACGGCTGGCCAAGGAAGCCCTGGACCGGCATCTCCATGTTCGACTGGCCGGAGCAGATCCAAACCTCTCCGAGAAGGATGTTCTCCAGGCGGGTTTTCTTTCCGTCGGAGAAGGTGATGTAATACGGTCCTCCGGCGCCGGTGGTGACCACCTTGACAAGCCATTTGCCATCGGCATCAGCGCGGACACGGTAACGCTTCCGGTTCCATGATGTCTTGATTTTGACCACCTTCCGAGGCTTGGCCCAGCCCCAAAGGTTGACTTGGGAGTCTCTTTGCAGGACCATATTGTCTCCTAAGACGGCCGGCAGCTTGACTTCTGCCCTGGAAAGGGTGACCGCTCCGAGCAGGACGGCTATTAATAAAAGGACTTTTCTCATCATTCCTCAACTTTGATGTTGTCGCAATTCTTGAATATGAAACGATCCTCGGGGGTTCCGTTGGCAGGGTAGTCCGCATCCGTGAACTCTATCTTGTTGCCTTTGAAGGTGAAGCCATCCACGCAATAAAGGTTGACAATCCTGTGGTCGAAGCCTCGGAAAACGTTATTCTCGACCAGGATGTTCTTATGGTAGCGGGAGTGTTCCCTGTCTGGAATCCCGCTTCCGACAGCGATCACGGCGCTACCCCAAGTGGCTGAGCCGTACATACAGTTGTCGAAAACATTGTCCCGGATCACGACATCACGGACTCCGGACTGCTCGTACCAATAGCGGCCGTCACCCTCGAACAAGATAGCGGTTCCTGGCGAATGGAAGGTATTCTTTTCGATGATGACCTTTCCTCTGGATCCGATTAGAAGTCCGCGAGCGCGGTTATTGCCGATGTAGCACCCGCTGATCAGCACATCCGGATATTCATCGTCCTCCGCAACCACATCGCCCTCCTTGACTTCACTCGGAAGCGGCTCAGTGAAAGTGACTTCCGCATATTCAGAATTAAGATAATCCACGGTTTTGACCACCTTTCGGTCTCTCGCCTCCATAATCTGGCTATCGACAATCTCGAGGGTCATGCCGGGTTTGATGAAGCGGACGCCGTACTGGCCGGAGTTCTTCCAGCGCAGAAGCAGCCTGTCTGGCGACAGGATTTTCTCCACGGCCATGTACCAGCCATGGACATTGGTGGCGTCGTCTTTCTGGCCTTTGAACACACAGTCGATCATGCGGATGTATCCCTTGCAATTGACAAAGTGGGTGGCATCGGCGGAGATGCTGATGACCCGGTCGGAGCCGGGAGTGGGTTCAACATCCATCCTCAAAAGCTCTATGTCCTTGGAACTCTGGGCGATAACCCCCATTCCGCAGCAATTGTAGAGTTTGACATCTGTAAGGTTGAAACCGTCGCAATCCAAGAGTGTGAACGCCGGATTATTCCTTGACGAGGCCCCGAATGCCAACACATTCCCGACCGTACCGTCACCATAGTCTTCCCTATAGAAACGATACCTTTTGGGGCCGACCTCAACCGCTTGTGAAGACTCGGTCCAAATCCAGTAATCATGGACATGATAGGCGACTTCCTTGCGGTCCTTGTCAAATTCCAGAAGGCTGGAATAGGGATAGATCTCCTTATCCTCGTCCCGGAACTGGAGATTGCCTTCCCGGAAGACAATGTCGTAATATTCAGGGAATTGAACCTCGAAGAAGCCTTTCCCGACAGCGGTTATAACTCCTTCCGACACGAACGGCCTTGTGAAATCAATCGTGAGATCTTTGATGGTGATGTTCGCGCAACCCTCAAGGTTGAACGGGGAAATGTGGCCTGAGAACAGCAATTCTGTGCCATTCCCTTCGACCGTGAAATCTTTCATTCCCTTCATCTGGAAGGCTATCCTCTTCATTGAAGGATCGTTGTTGCTGATGTACTGGTACTCCTCGTAGGCTTTGGCGGGCTTTACCCGTACGATTCCACCGGGGAGAACCAGTTTTGAAGCCTTCTTCCGGACGCAATCGTCAAGAGCCGCCCTGATGGCTGGCATGGCGTCCGTTTCCGAGGAGGAGTCCATATAGTCTTTAAGGAATATGGCCGAGCCGCCGGAGGAACACCCCGAAAGAAGAACCGCGGCAAAGAACACGAAAAGAGGCTGACGAATCAGCCTCTTTACGTTCTCGATAACACCCCTATTTGCCCTTGAAGGGGTTCTGGTCTGCGGAAGTGATCGCATTGTTATAGGACATTTCATCCTGAGGAATCTGGAAGAACCAACGATAGTCGTTGGAAGGAAGAGTTCCCATTGGAGCGGCATCGGCGGGATTGTATCCGTCAAACTGATCCACACCCCAAGAATAATGCTCAGCCGGATTGGCCGCCGTGGCCACTTTACGGACCAGGTCTTTCTGGAGACGGACGAGGTCATATTGGCCTGTCACACCCTCTCCAAGAAGTTCCTTGCGGCGCTCCTTGTAGATTTCCTCAAGCAATTCAGCCTTGTTCGTGGTGGTCGTCAATTTGGCCCCGCGGGACTGCTGGAGACGATTGAGGAGGGAGATAGCCTCGCCAGAGTCGCCCAAATTGGCCTTGGCCTCCGCCATGATGAGCAACATCTCTGTACCACGCATCAGGCAGTAGTCAGGACGTGTGCTCAGAGCGGCGTCACCGTAATGCTTAAACTTGTTGTAGGCCCACTTGGTGTTGTAGTTCTGGTCCGCATTGGCGGTACGGCGCCAGAACATGACGGCCTTTTCTTCCGCCTCAGTCACAGTCGCCTGATCGTAAGGGACCCTTGTTCCACGCCAGTCACCGTCGTCGAAGAGAGCGACATAAGCAGGTGTGGTGAAGAGGTTGAAGAAGCGGTAGATACCGGTCTGGCCCTCTCCATAAGTCTCAGGATCCTGATTGTACCAGAAGTTGAAGCAGGTGTCTCCACCATGGTTGTTCTCATCGGTGGCGCTCATGGCCCAGACAACCTCTGGAATGTTGTTCTGGATGCAGTCGTCGAAACCGCTGTACCACTGCTCCTTGGTCATCAGGGTGCTATGAGTGTCATAGACAGCCTTGGCGCAGTTGTAGGACTCCTGCCAGTTGTTCATGACCTGATAGACACGGGCCATCCAGCCGTTGATGACATCGACATTGATCCTCCAGATGTTGTCGCGGTTGTAGCCGGCAAGATCTTTCTTGGCGTCCGTGAAGTCAGCGACAATCTGATCATAAACCTGTTGGACAGTGGAGAATCCCATATCGACGGGATCGGACGGATGCAGACGGAGAATGACACCCCTCTTGCTCTGTGCGATCATGTAGGTCTGCTGATAGGTCTGGATGAGATGGAAATAGGCGAGGGCGCGCATTGCCTTTGCCTGGCCTTCAATCACAGCTCTTTCACTGTCAGAACCATCGGCGTCCGGAAGGGCATCGATGATGATGTTGCACTGATTGATGAGTTTGTAGCAATATGTCCACATGACCTTGGCTCCATCACCATCGGTCCTTGTGAAACTATTGGCAAACTGGTATGCGGACACCTGGTAGCCTCCCATGTTGGTGTGGCTCATGATGTCCTCTCCGCGCTCATCCCAGAAAAGCTGGAGTCCGTAAAGACCTCCAAACAGACGGTCGTTACCTCCTGATGAGTTGAAGAACATCTGGTTATAAGCGGAAATAAGACTCATCTGGAGTTGTGCGGTGGAAGATAAGGCGGATGCGTCGGAAACCTGGTCGGACGGGGCCGTAGTCAGGAAATCATCACAGCTGGTCATGCAGAATGAGGCGATGAGCAACGCACCTGATAATATAGCTATTCTTGTTTTCATGTCTTTGGATTTTAACAGGTTAAAGCGTAATCTGAATACCACCCATGTAGATACGACGACCTCCCTGGACACCGTTGTCGGTCTCGGAGTTGCCGTTGTCGTTGTTACCAGACAATCCAGTCTCAGGATCGGAATAACGCTTGGCCGCGGATCCGAAGGTAAGGAGGTTGTCTCCGGAGAAGTAGAGTCTCACCTTGTCTATGCCAACCCTCCTGGTGAAATTGGCGGGAAGGGTGTATCCTAAAGTGAGATTCCTTAGACGAACAAAGTCGTTCTTGAAGACAATGCGGTCGCAATAACCGTTGTATGTAGTGAACTTGGTTCCAGTCAGACGAGGGAAGGTGGCGTTGTCGCCAGGCTTGCGCCAACGATCTGCGATAAGGTCGGTGAGCGGAGAGGTCTGATAACGCACGCGGGTTCTCTCATAGTACTGATAATCATACATGTAGGAACCGAGTGAGTAATAGAACATGAACGAGAGGTCAAACCCTCCGAGAACGAAGGAGTTGGTCAAAGCACCATAGACCTTAGGAAGGGCGGATCCGATCTTCTCATAGTCATCGTTATTGACCTCGTTGAATGTGTTGACGATTGAGCCGTCTTTCTTTATGAGGCGGATGAGACCGGTCTGAGGATCGATTCCATCGGTCCTAGGAGCGTAGAAGTCATACAGCGAGTTACCCTCGGCCATGTAGTACTTCGAGATGGTGTTGGACCACATGAACGGCTCACTAGGCAGAGAGACAATCTCGTTCTTCAGCGTTGAGAGGTTTGCGTCAATCTTCCAGAGGAAGTTCTGGGTGTGGATGGCGTTCGCGCTGACAGTGAACTCGAAACCGCTGTTGCGGAGGGTTCCGATGTTGGTGTTCATACCACCGACAGAACCGGACTGCGCGGAAATAGGCAGATCCTTGTAGAAG